>DATJHT010000166.1:0-40854 GCA_035493765.1 Terriglobales bacterium | reverse complement strand
TGGCGGCATTCGTGCCGGGGTGGAACCGTTCATCGAGCAGTTGGCAGCACCGATTGCGGCTCCGGGTGGCGGCAGCGCGGCGGCGGCGAGCGCGGCCATGGCTGCGGGACTGGCCAACATGGTGGCGACCATGTCGCGGGGCAAGAAGGCTTACGCGCAATACGAGCAACAATTAACCGGGGCCATTTCTCAATTATCGCAATTGCGGGAAGAATTAAAAGCAGCCATCGACGCGGACGCGGACGCCTTCAATTCAGTGATGACGGCGTATAGGAAGGCGAAAGACTCCGCCGATGCGGATGGAATGATTGATGCGGCTCTCAAGCAGGCTACCGGCATTCCGCTAGGCGTAGCCGAACGTGCTCGGAAGGTCCTCGAGATCGCAGAATCTTTGCGCCCCATCACCAACCCAAATATGAAATCAGATCTGGTAACGGCTGCAGCCCTGGCGAAGGCCGCAATCGAAGGTGCGTTAGCGAATGTGGAGATTAATCTGGATTCGCTGAAAGACGTTGAGTTTGCCGCCCAAGTGCGTGCGAAATTTCAGCCCTGAACCACCGACCGAATCCGTTATAAATCTCGTTCCCCGCAAACTGGAAATCTTGAGTTGACTCCGCACTAACTGAATGTAACCGTGACGGTGCGGTTGGAGAGCAGTATCACAGTGCAAGTGTTGGCATTCATGGAATCGCATCCGACCCAACTAGCAGTAGTCGCGCCTCCCGTGGGGGTCGCGGTGAGAGTGACGGTTGACCCCGAAAGAAAGCTACCCACACAATTGAACGAACATCCGAGCCCCGGGGGTGTGCTACTCACTGTTCCCGAACCGGTAATTCCCACGGTCAGATTCAGGTCCGAACTGCCGCCACCGCCACTCGAGCCGAGACACACTACATTCGCTTTCATACTTCCTGTGACGAGCGCACCCGATGACCCTAGACCCCCAGCGCTCTTGTTAGTTTGAACCGTGGCGAAAACCAGTGCGTTTCCACAGGCCAATCCGGTAGCAGTCAACACGCCAGCCGAGTCAACTGTGACCATTTGGGGCGTATTTGAAGTCCACGTGACAAGACTGGTAATGTCCTTGGTTACGGGAGGGTGGTTGTATGTACCCAACGCTCTCAAGTTCACGCTCAAACCGGCATCAGCGCTTACGGGAGTGTTGGAGTCCCCAAAAGTCTCCGTGCCAGGTTGAACCGAAATCGACACCAATTGCTGGTCACGGGCGCAGCTGAAGCTGGCCAACAGCGAAGACAGAATAACGGCCGCGCCAAGGCTACGGAACAAAAGACCTTTCATCAGAACGCTCCTCCCCTATGAGGCAGGAATTTTAGCATTCCTGCTCCGTCCAGCAACACTCAAAAATCGAATGTGCTATTGGCTTACGAACCACTGATCACGGTGAACATGCATGTGGCATTCCAATGTGCCTTGCGGCAATCGGTTGATTTAACGTGAGTTGCTGATGCCTCCGTGGATGGCTGGAACAAGCCCATGCAGTTTTGTTTACTTCGTGCAAGGAGTGACTGGCTACGGTTGTACTCACACCTAGAACGAAGCCCCGAATGGGGTGCGTTGGCGCCGGCTCGCTTCTCGCTTGTGCCATTTACGACTTCAACTGAGCCAATTGCTTCTTTACGTCCGCGGCATCGCTATAGTTTGGGTCAATTTTAAGAACTCGCTCAAAATGCTGTTTGGCAAGTGCCGGTTTCGACGCGCGCTCATAGGCTAAGCCCAAGTGATAATGATATGTGGGATTGTCTGGCTGCTTGCGTCTTTCAGAGAGAGTGAGGGCTTCCTGGAACATGTTGATTGCCGATTCGTACACTCCCTTTTGATAAAACGCCCAGCCTAAAGTATCAGCGACATTGGGAAGGCCGGGCATGGCGCGGCGCGCTGTCTGCGCGAGATGAAGCGCCAGATCCGGATTGCTATTGGTCTGAAGAAGTATGTACGCAAGGTTGTTGGACGCCATCGGGTCGTCCGGTTTGACATCGAGGGCCTTCTGGTAGGCTTTTTGCGCTTCGACCAAACTGCTCTTCTTTTCGTAAACGCTGCCCAGGAGCATGTAAAAGCGGTAGTCGTTGGGATTGTCGTGCAACCCGTTGTTGCACGTGGCGAGCGCGTCATCGACGTTTCCCGCCCCAAGTTGCGCGCGGCCCAAATTTACATAAGCATCCACGTCTTTTTTATTGAGCTCAATCGCCTTCTTGAGCGGGACTTGTGCTGCCGCGTAATCTTTCTTTCCGAGAAGCACAGTTCCCAACAGTCCATGGAAGGCACCATTATTCGGTTCCAGCGCAATCTGCTGGTTCACTGCAGCGATGGCTTTATCGGGCTGCTTCTGGATCAGGTAGATACTGAGCAGGCCGCTCAGCACTTCGGGGGAGTTCGGATCGCGGCTCAGTGCCTGCTTGTACCAGGTTTCGGAATCGTTGAATTGTCCCTGAAGCTTCCGAATGTTACCCATCTGCATGTAGCCGGCAGAGGACTGCGGGGCTACCTGGATGGCTTTGCGTGCGTCCTGTTCAGCTGCGCCAAAATTCTTTCTCCCCATCATCGAAATCGAACGATAGGCGTAACCGTCAGGGGCGCCGGGTCGAAGTCCAATTATTTTCGTAGCGACGCCTTCAAGTCCCGCCATGTCATTTTTCTGCAGGGTGTATTTCGCGAGCAGAAGGTAAGCGTCAAGCATGTCGGGCTTCAATCGCACTGCTTCGCGCCATTCCGTGCTCGCCCGATCGAAGTCTCCACTCTGGGCGAGCGCGATGCCGAGCTGGTAATGAGCAAGCGCCATTCCCGGGCTGCTGGTCACGACTTGCTGCAGAGTTTGTGCAGCCTGGCTGGCTTTGCCCTGCTGCAACTGGATTTCACCACGATAGGCAAGGCATTCATCGTCTTTCGGATGAGATTTCAGCAGTGCCTCGTTCAGCTTATTGGCTTCATCGACCTGATTGTTTCGGATCAGCAACTCGATGTAATTCTTCTCCACCTGAAGATCTCTCGGGTGGTCTTTGTACAAAGACCGGTATTCGGCCACAGCCTTATCGAGCTCACCGACCTCAAGGTAGTAGTCGCCCAGCATGCGATAGCCGACCGAGTTGTCCGGGAACTGTTGCTTGACCTGCTTCAGAAAGGCCTCGGCTTCATCTCTTTTGCCCTCCGACAAGTAAATCTTGGCCAGGGCGATGCGCGAATCAGTATCCTTGGGGTCGCTCGCGATCACCTGCTTTATTTCCTGCTCGGCTTCGGCGTAACGTGAGCGCGATTGGTAAAACGAGGCCAGAGCCAGACGCGGGTTGGCGCCGGGCGCCTTCAATTCGATGGCCTTCTTGTAATTTGCTTCGGCGGCGTCGGGGAGATTTGCCTCTCCCTGCAGCACGGCCAAGTCTAAATAAGCGTCACCGCGATCTGGGCCAAGAGAAATTGCCTTTTGCATCTCAGCTATGGCCTGTGCGGTTTTCTGTTCCCGGTTCAGAAGATTGGCAAAGGCAATGTGCGTATCGGGACTGTTCGGCTGCTTCTCCATGAGGAGATCGGTGTGCACCTGCGCTTCTTTTAACTGGTCGGGCTCGCCGTAAGCGGTCAACAGATTGGCGATATCGGCGTGGGCCTTGTAGTTATCGGGCTGCAGGTCAACCGTGCGGCCAAGTTCGTAGTAAACGTGTGGCCAGTCCTGCAGCTTGGAGTAGGTTTGCGCGAGCTGGTAGTGCGCATCGGCAAATGTCTGGTCCACATTTGTTGCGTTGCGAAACTGAATGACGGCTTCACGATACATGCCCTTTTCGTAATAGCGCCGCCCGCTTTCGTAGTACTTCTGCTTGCGGACGTTGGGGTCTCGCGAACACCCGGTCAGGAAAACGGCAATAATCCCAAGCGCGATAATCAGACGCAACAACGATGAGTGCCTCATTGAAAAATCTCCACAATTTTGTCTAGATAGTTACGGTAACGCGCGACCTTGTAACCCGAAACTTCCCGCGATCACTTTCCGGCAACAGTGCAATCCAGGAATCTCACCGCGGGACATACGTATTAATCATCGGAACAATATCTCCTGCAAATGACAGCAGAACCTGCTGGGCTGTTTCCATGCTCTCGCCCTGAGCTAACGGCGTGCTCAGCCGGATCAAAGAACCGTCCGAGCGATGCATGCGAATAGAGTCTGTCACCAGATAAAACTTGGCAGCATATTCTCCCGCTACCGCCCGATCATGTGCCCAATACCAGTACAACACCAGTTGCTTTTGTTCACCCTGGGCAATTACATAACGGTTGGCAACAAACGGCGCATGGCCGGCAGTGTTGATCACAATTCGGTCCGACTGGATCGGCACCCATCCGGCACCCGGAAGGCAATTCTTAGGAGAATGAATTGTGTCGCCGGCACGCTGACTCGGGAAATATGCGATGAATAATGCGATGCCCTTATCCAGCGCATGGTTATAGTAGTCCCGAACCAGAAAGTCTCCCGGACCAAGGACATCGAGGACGTCTTTCTGTAGCGGTATGTCTGTCGAAGTCCAGTTCTGAATGGTGTGCGGAAACGAACCCAGCGGAGTTCGCGCCGGAATAATTTCGGACCCATTGCGCGCGTGCAGCACTATTCCGGTGCCGCCGAGCAACAACACAGCGAGGACGAATCTCCAGTGCATTTTCATGCCTGGGCCTCATTTTTTTTGGTTATCGCGCCTATGAAGCGGTGAAAAACGAACAACATGAGCAATGACACGACAAAAATGAGCCATCCCGAAAATGCGTGAAAGAACCCCTCGGCCTTATCCGGGTCCCAGTACTGAACCAGCAATCCGGTTCCAACGATGCGGAGCCCATTGGCTGCGACTGCGATGGGAATAGACGCCAAACCGAGTAACACACGAATGCCGATCCGCTTCTCCAATAAATAGCCGTACATAATGGCCAGCGTCGTCAGCGAAAGCAGCGAGCGAATGCCACTGCAGGCCTCCGCAACCTCAAGCGGCATCGCCGGTAAGTTGATCACATTGCCTTCGCGAAATACCGGCACCCCAAGCAGCGGCAGCAGCCATGCGGAGAGCTTCGACGCAAGAATCTGCAACGGAAACGTTATCTGGGCGAAAACGATCGCAGGAATTGGAATCATCAATACGAGAAAAATCAGTGGGAATAGAACGGCGCGAAGTGTTACCCAGCCGCGCAGAAAAATGATTATTCCTGTGGCCAATAGCAGAAGAGATGTCCGGGAAAGGAATAATTCGGCCCCAAAAACGCCCAAAATCAATGTGAGCAGCGAAAAGAGAATGACCGGGAGTCCCCAGGTAGAGGCCTCCGGCTTTATAGCAAGCAGGCGCTCCCGGTCTTCCCAAAGGACGTATGCGGCAAAGACAGGTACAAAAAAACCGTGAGAAAAATTGGGGTCCGACCACCACTGCCGTAGCAGTCGCCCAAGTACAGGAGCATATAGCCACGCCGTTAGAGCCAAAAGAGTAGCAACCCGCCAGGTAACTGGCTTCTTCCACCAAGGCATGAACTGCTGTGTGGGTAGCGAAACTGCGTGTGCCGCTTCGGCCATTAACCTTAACCGACTCCCCAAACCCCAAAACGTCGGTCTATCTCATGCAATTCAACAGCCGATTTTAAGCTTCAATTTGTCAGCTGAGGCAGTTGAAAATCCTGAGCTTACCCGTTTCCCGATGCCATGGTCTCGGTTAGATTCGAGGCCGCCGTTGGGGAAAAGGACAATAAGTTTCCACTCGAGGATCGCCATGTTTCCATTTGTTTATCCTAAGTGTGTCTATATTTATCAATAATTTAGGTACTTCCGCCAAAAAAGGACAAATTTTACCTCTCCTGGCTGGCTCCAGAATGAGAAAACATTTTCTCTTTTGTGAGACACAGGCGTAAGTTGGTGGTGGCTGGTTCTCACCCATGATTATGATGTAACTAGTTGAAAATGTTACGTATTTAGATTGTTTTTATCAGGAGGAGAGTCGGATCCGGCTTGTGGCACAAACCGTGCAACCTAGACTGCTTCACCTGAACCGCGGATTTTTGGTTCCCCCAACCAAGTTCGCGAGAATCAATCATGGTCCAGAATTTTTTCCAGCCAGGCCAAGCTGCGGCCACATCGGGGGAAAACGGATTTCCCAATCTCCCGCTGCTTGA
Source organism: Terriglobales bacterium (assembly GCA_035493765.1). Classification (GTDB taxonomy): domain Bacteria; phylum Acidobacteriota; class Terriglobia; order Terriglobales; family Acidobacteriaceae; genus Gp1-AA145. The sequence continues at coordinate 34,710 of DATJHT010000166.1, read as the reverse complement.
GGCGACGAGCCCGAGCATGCGCGCCGTGGTCACCGTCATTCGAGAATTGGCGCATAACTCTGTCCCGGTTCTCTTGATCGGGGAGCACGGTACCGGAAAACAAGCCATCGCTCAACAAATACATCAAAACTCCGGTGGTCTCGATGAAGACTTGCAGGTCAAAGGTTGTCGCGAACTGATGCCCGAGTCTCTGGCGCCCGCCCAGAATTCATCGAAAACTACCTTGTACCTGGACGAAATAGGCGACCTGAATCTCGACTGCCAGACAAAGCTTTCGGAATTGCTGGCAAAACAGGGCAGTAACGGATCCGGCCGCACCGCCGCAAGAATCATCTGCGGCAGTTCGCGTGACCTGGAACCCGAGGTTCGTACCGGCGCGTTTCGAGAAGACCTTTACTACCGATTGAGTGGGGTCTGTCTTCGGATTCCGCCACTGCGCCAACGACGCGAGGACATTCCTCAGCTAATTGCATTCTTCCTGGAGCGCTATTCGTCCACCTACCACTTCCCAGTTCCGGAGCTGACCGCACCCACCTTGCAGCTTTTTGCGGACTATAGCTGGCCCGGAAATCTGCCCCAACTCGAGGCAGCCGTGCGCGCCATTGTTGCCATGGGCAACGAGTCGGTAGCGATGGCTGGCCTCCGTTCAATGCTCACCCGGACTGAAACCGGGTCAAATGGTGGGAAGGTTTCACTAAAGGAAGCTTCCCGTGCGGCTTCGCGGGAAGCGGAAAAAGAATTGATCCTGAAGGTACTGAACCGCACGCGCTGGAACCGGCGCCGCGCTGCCCAGGAATTACAGATCAGTTACAAAGCTTTGCTCTACAAACTTAAACAGATTGGTTATGGCGAGTATGGAGCGTCATAGCCGCGGAGAGAACATGAAGCGCAACCTGATGGTCCTGACAACATTGTTGTTATACGGTTTGCTCGCAGGGGCCCAGAATTCCGGAGATAAAGATGCGGCCAAAGAGCCGCTTGCACAAACTGATTCCACTTACATCATTGGCGCCAATGATCAACTGCATGTGTCTGTTTGGAAGGAACCTGATTTGACCAACACCATGCCCGTTCGGGCCGATGGAATGATTTCCTTGCCGCTATTGAACGACGTTCAGGCGGCCGGGCTTACCCCGATGCAACTGGCTGCATCGATTACTGACAAGCTAAAAAAATTCATCACTGATCCTCACGTAACCGTGGAAGTCACTCAGATGAACAGTCAGAGAATTTACGTGATGGGTGAAGTACTCCACCCTGGCGCGATGAATCGCACGCCCGACATGACCGTGCTTCAGGCATTGGCATCGGCGGGCTTTACCCAATTTGCCAACACCAAGGGAATTTACGTTCTTCGGACCGAGGGCGGTAAGCAATCAAAACTTCCCGTGAACTATAAAAAATTGGTGAAGGGCGACGACATGCAGCAAAACTACGTTCTGAAGCCGGGAGACACAATTGTCGTCCCGTAGGATTTCTATGCCAGCAACCAAACAAGTGATTCGAGTCGCTCTGCTGCTTATGTCGGCTGCCGCATTCCTGTCGGTTACAGCGTGGGCGCAGGATGATTCATCGGATCAATCCGCCGGTGCTCCGCCTGCGGCCAGCACGCCGGCCGAAATCAATGCCGAGAACCCACCGCTTTCCGGGCTGGATGCGCCATCGGCTGAGCCCGCGTACGGCGGCCGTAGCTACCTGATGCCGGGAATTCAACTGACCGAGTCGATCAACTCAAATGCCAACGGCAACACCGGCTCCAACACTCACGTTGCCGAGGTCAGCCGTGGTCTGGGATCTCTCGATCTGCAAAAAATCTGGAAGAGCAACCAGTTGGGTTTGGATTACATTGCCGGTGGTGTTTTCTATGCCGGGCCCCATTCGCCCGGCCAGAAGCGATCCTACCAAGTCCACACCTTTGCGGCGAACGACCGCATTCTGTGGCGCACCGGACAATTGGCGATACGAGACTCTTTTGATTACCTTCCCGAAGGCACATTCGGTTCCAGTTCCTTCGGCGGAGTTGGCGGTCTTGGATCGGCACTAGGCGGTGTCGGGGCCGGAACCGGCTTAGGGGGTGGGCTCACCGGGGGAACACCGAGTGGCCTGGTCGGGAGCCCCGGAAGTTTCGGTTCGATCGGCCTTCAACCTCGAATCGACAATTCTTCCGTGCTGGATGTTGTACAGCAGCTGTCGCCGCGCAGTTCATTCACAATCGCAGGCGGATACGATTTCACCAATTTCCTCAATAAGGCACAGTCAACGGTCAGCCTGGTCGATAGCCAGCAGTTCAACGGACAATTAGGGTTCAATCGCCTGCTTAACAAAAAGGATCAGATTGGATTCCTCTATGCTTTTCAGGATTTCCACTTTCCAACCTCTGGAAGCGGGACGGTCACAGCTCAAATTGTGCACGTTATTTATGGACACCGCGTTACTGGGCGACTGAACTTTACTGCTGGCGGGGGCCCGCAGTTTGTGATCATTCACAGCCCCCTTTTCGGGGAAAGCAAACGCATCTCTGGTAACGGGTCGATCGCATTGCACTACATTTTTTCCCCACGCACCAATGCGCAAATTCTTTATCAGCGGTTTGTAAGCCCGGGATCGGGTTTTTATGCGGGATCCAATACCGACGCAACCAGGCTTTCGGTAAGTCATCTATTTGGGCGACACTGGAAAGCTATAGCCGACGGCGGTTATTCGCATAACAGCTCGCTGCAAAAAAACCTGCTTACTACGGGGCTCAACTCCAGCAGCTACGCCTATTGGTATGCGGGCGGTTCGCTGCGGAGGCAAATCGGGCAGCACTTCGGTGCCTTCGCGAGCTATCAATTCAATCGTTTTGGATCGGGAGGGTGCCCGAGCGGGACGGGTTCGACAGCGCTATGCGCGAAGACTTTTCAGCAGCATGTAGGAAGCATTGGCATTGACTGGCATCCACGGCCGATCCGGCTCGACTAAGTTTTTAGCCGGCTGCAGGCCGGCAGAACGGGATTACACATGATTGAGAATCGCGAACTGACGATGGACGATTACCTGGCGATGCTGCGGCGGCGCCTCAAAATTATTTTGATACCGGCGCTGCTGGCCCCACTCGTAGGTTTCGCCGTGTCTTACGCTTTCTCGCCCAAATTTACCTCGCAATCAACCATCCTGGTCGAGGGCCAGAAGGTGCCGGAGGGCTATGTTGCGCCAGTCGTAACCTCAGACCTCAGCAATCGCATTGCGACCCTTGAGCAACGCGCGCTCAGCGCTGAGCGTCTGCGTCCTCTGATTGAAAACCTTAGGCTGGCACAGGGGAATGCGGAAGAATCCAAGATTGACGAGATTCGCATGAGCCTGTCCATTGATCCGGTACAGTCGGTCAGTATTGCCGCCAATGGGGGTCCCAAGCGGAGGAATGACGGACAAGTCCCCGGCTTTTTGTTGAAGTACACCGCCAATAACCCCCGCGAAGCGCAGGGCGTTTGCTCGGGGCTGGCGGACATCATGATTCGGGAAAATCTGAAGGACCGGGCCCAGGCGGCGCAGAACACTACTGATTTCCTCGGCCGCCAGGTGGAAGAGGACAAACGCAAGCTAGATGAACAGGATAGTAAACTCGCCGACTTCAAAAAACGATTCATGGGACAGTTGCCGGTTGATGCCGAAACCAACATGAAATATCTGATGGGCTTGAATTCGCAACTCGATGCGAATACACAAACCCTGAATCGCGCGCAACAGGACAAGGCGTACGCCGAATCCATGCTGGCGCAACAACTCGCAGCCTGGAAATCTTCTCAGGACACCTCCAATCCGCAGACGCTGCAAACGCACTTGTCTTCTTTGCAATCGCAACTCGTAACCTTGCAGTCCCGCTATACCGATGATTACCCCGAAGTGGTAAAGACGAAGCGGGACATCGCGGAAGTCCAGAAGCAGCTAAAAGACATCAATAATGCGCCTGCCGCTACGACCACTACCTCCGACAAAGGCAACCTGCAGGAGCCTCCTGAAATTCGCCAGTTGCGCCTGCAGATCCATCAGTTGATGGACCAGATCAGTACGTCAACGCGCGCACAGCAAAGGATCGAGGAGTCGATCAAAGTATTTCAAGGACGTGTCGCTCTCAGTCCTGCTATTGAAGAGCAATACAAGCAGTTGACGCGCGACAACGAAACTTTTCAGAAGCTTTACGACGATGATCTGGCGAAAAAACGGGCATCGGAAAAGCAGACGGCAATGGAACTTGAGCAGCAAGGCGAACAGATGCGGGTGCTGAACCCGGCTGACCTGCCTTCATCTCCCAGCTTTCCGAATCGCTTGCTGTTCGCCGGAGGCGGACTGGCCGCGGGCTTGGGAATTGGGCTGGGACTGGCCTTCTGGCTTGAATTCCGCGATACCTCCGTCCGCACTGAGCAGGACGTTCTCGCCATACTCGAGTTGCCGGTGCTGTCACAGGTCCCCTGGGTAGGCGTCGAGCCAGAACAGAAAGAGGAGAACGGGAAACGCAGAGCCCAACAGAAGTCCAGCGAAGAAAAGAAAGAAACGGTCGAGGTTTAGTTTCGCATGTATAAAGAATTTTTTGGCCTTAGGGCCAACCCGTTCAACGTCAATCCTGATCCGCGCTATCTGTTTCTCACGCGGCACACGGAGGAGGCGCTTGCTTGCCTGACCTACGGCATTCAGAGCCGCAAAGGCTTTGTATTGCTGACCGGTGAGGTGGGGACGGGTAAGACCACGCTGATCAATAAATTGCTCGAATGGCTGCGCGCTCAACAAGTGCCAACTGCCTTCATCTTCAATTCGCGGATGAATGTTCCGCAGTTCCTCGACTACATGATGGCCGACTTTGGAATTCCCTGCGACACCCGCTCCAAAAGCCAGATCCTGATGCGCCTTTATAACTGGCTGCTGGAACGATACCGCGCGGGGGAAACTGCGGTGTTGATCGTTGATGAGGCGCAAAACCTCGCCGACGAGGTACTCGAAGAAATTCGGATGTTGACGAACCTTGAGACCTTTACGGAAAAGCTTCTCCAGATTGTTCTCGTCGGTCAGACCGAACTGGAACAGAAGCTCAAGCAGCCCAATCTGCGGCAGTTGCGCCAGCGGCTTACACTGCGGTCGAAGACGCACCCCCTGACCCTCGATGAAACCCGTTCATACATTCAGCAGCGTCTTCGGATTGCAGGATCGAACGGTCAACCGATTTTCGATGGTGAAGCTCTGACCGCGATTCACCGATATTCGAGCGGTATCCCTCGAGTGGTGAATCTGATTTGCGAACACTGCCTGGTGAGCGCTTTTGTCGACCAGCAGAAAATGGTAAGCGCCGGCATCGTTGATGCCGTCGCCCGGGATTTTGATCTGGGGGACAACCACATCGGGGCGGCAATCGTACCACCGCCGCCACCTGAAAAATTCGATTTGGTGGACGCCCTGAAAACTCTCTCAAATTTGGCAGAACGGCTGAAAGAACCGGAACGTGAGCCCAAGGAAGGTAAATTATGAGCCGCATCCATGAAGCGCTGAAGAAAGCAGAAGAAGAACGGGCGATGTTGCAGCCCAATCCGCGAGTAGAGATGCCTCCGATTCTCGACACCCCGGAAATGCCCACCGGAGGAGTCGCTGCCGGCGTTGCTCGCGCTATTCCTGGAATGGCGACTGGGTTCGAGTCCCTGATGGCTCGCAGCCGCGAAGTTCTTTGGCATCCGGACCCCAAGAAGATGCTTTTTTTCAGCAGCGAGGAACACGCATCGGGGATGGAAGAATTTCGGACTCTGCGCAGCCGCCTCTATCAGGTCCGGGAAAAGCAGCCGCTTTCAAAAATTCTGGTCACCAGTGCGCTACCCAAGGAAGGCAAGTCATTCACCACCGCCAACCTGGGCCAGGTCATTGTGCGCCAGCACGGTCGGCGGGCATTACTGATCGACGCTGATCTGCGGAATCCGCAGCTTCACAATCATCTTGGGGCGGAAATCGGTCCTGGTCTGGGCGATTACCTGCGCGAAGAAGCCGATGAGTACTCAATCGTGCAGCGCGGACCGATGGAGAATCTGTTTTTGATTCCTGCGGGTCGTGTCGCGTCAAATCCGGCGGAGTTGCTGTCTAACGGTCGCCTCAAGATGCTTTTGCATCGGCTTGAGCCGCTATTTGACTGGATCATCATTGATTCACCCCCAGCGGTGCCGGTTTCAGATGCTGCCATGATGGCCAACTTCTGCGATGGCGTTCTCATGGTCGTCCGCTCCAACAGCACCCCGGTTGATGCAGCCCGCAGAGCAAAGGCTGAGTTCGCCGGGCGCAATATTATTGGGGTCGTTCTGAACGGAATCACGTCGGAGCAATCTCCGTATATGCAGTATTACTACTCGGCATATCCAACAAACGTTCGAACTGAGGACAAGAATTAAGGAGAAAGCTTGATCCGCCTGTTCAATGTTTACTACCCGATCCGCACCCTGGTGCTGTTCGGTGGTGAGGCCTTGCTGGTACTCACGTCATTTTTGATTGCTGCGGTGTGGCAGCACCCCTACGACAGCTACGTCGTCCTCAACTACGAGGGCGGATACTTCAAGATCATTGGCGCTACGGTGGCGGTGCTGATTTTCTCGCATCTGTTTGACCTTTACGAGCCGACGCGCATGAATGCCAGGGGTGAGTTGTACTTCCGGCTTTTGCTCGTTCCTGGCCTTTTGGCTCTTGCCATCGCAGCTCTGGCGTACGTGTTCCCCAACGTTCTGATAGGCAATAATTCGGTGGTATTAGGACTGTTACTGGTGACGGCTGCTCTGTTTGCCTGGCGCATGATGTACGCCTGGCTGGCGCAGAAGCCTTATCTGCGTGAACGGGTTTACGTTTTGGGAATGGGAGAGCGGGCGCAGCGGCTTGTCAACGGCTTGCGCACGCGCTTGGAGCTAGGAATCGAAGTTATTGGATGGAGCGGCAATGTAGAAGGCGCCATGACCCGCGAAGCTATCGCGGCCCACCTGATGGAATTAATTCACTTGCATCGAGTGCATCGGGTCATTGTTGCTATGTCGGACCGCCGAGGCACGCTGCCGGTAATGGAAATTCTGCAGCTTCGTTTGAACGGAATCAAGATCGAGGAGGCTACCACATGGCTGGAAAAAATTTCTGGCCGCATCGAAGTCGATAATCTCTATCCGAGCTGGCTCATTTTCGCAGACGGCTTTCGCTTCAGCGCCAGTTTTCTCCTGCTACGGCGTATTCTCGCGGTCCTGGCATCGGGGATCATTCTACTGGTCGTTCTGCCGATCATTCCCTTCGTGATTCTGGCCATCAAACTCGATTCGCGCGGGCCAATACTCTATCGGCAAAAGAGAGTCGGCTTAGGCAGTAAAGTTTTCTACTGTTACAAGTTCCGCACCATGCGCCAGGACGCGGAAGCTGATACTGGGGCGACATGGGCGCTGGATGACGATCCGCGCATCACCAAAGTTGGAAAATTCTTGCGAACAGCGCGCCTCGATGAAATCCCGCAGCTCTGGTGCGTTCTCAAAGGTGACATGAGTTTTGTGGGGCCGCGCCCCGAGCGTCCGGAGTTTGTCGAGATGCTGGCCCGCGAAATCCCTTTTTACGAAGTGCGCAACGCGGTACGGCCCGGAATCACAGGCTGGGCTCAGGTGCGCTACAAGTATGGCAACACCATCGAAGATTCGAAAGAAAAGCTGCAATACGATCTCTACTACATCAAGAACATGTCGCTAGGTCTGGATTTGATGATTATGTTCCAGACCATCAAGATCGTGCTACTCGGCCGGGGAGCACAGTGAACGGGTGCTCACAATGAAATGGATATTCTGGAGTTCGGTGAGCATCCTGGCCTATACCTATGCCGGATATCCAGCGTGGCTTTGGCTCCGCTGCCGGTTTCGCGCTTACCCGGTCAAAGCAGCACCCGGCACTCCTTCTATTTCAATCGTCATGGTTGTGCGAAATGAGGCTAGTGTTCTTGAAGAAAAGTTGCGTAATTTGCTTGCACTCGACTATCCAGCGGAACTTGTCGAGGTCATTGTCGTATCGGACGGATCTACCGATGGCACCAACGACATCCTTCGGCAGCACACGCCGAACCACCTGAAAGCCGTACTGAATGCAGAGTCACGCGGCAAGGCCGCTGGACTGAACGATGCAGTTGCACTCGCACACGGCGATGTTGTCCTGTTTACCGACGCGCGGCAGAAGATAGAACCCAGCGCCTTGCGCTTGCTGGCGGCCCAGTTTGCCGATCCTGTTGTAGGCTGCGCCAGCGGGGAACTGATGCTCGGAGATCCGGATGCGGGCGAAGTGGTGCGTGGCATGGGCCTCTATTGGCGCATCGAGAAAACAATTCGCGAGATGGAGTCGGCGTCAGGATCAGTTGTTGGTGCAACCGGCGCGATCTACGCAGTCAGGCGGCAGTTGCTGGTTACGGTGCCCGCAGGCACGATCCTGGATGATGTTTTTATCCCCATGCATGTGGTGCGGCGAGGCTTTCGAGTCATCTTCGTCCCCAGCGCTCATGCCTGGGATGTAGCCGATCAGGGCACGGAACGCGAGTTTTCCCGAAAAGTGCGTACTCTGACGGGTAATTATCAGTTGGTACAACTCGCGCCTTGGCTGCTTGGTGCTTCGAATCCGCTGCGTTTCGAGTTTATCAGCCACAAGCTGCTGCGACTGTTTGCTCCCTTTGCACTAGCGGCAGCATTGATCGCGGCATTGGCTTTGCCTCAGCCTCTCTATCGTGCCGCACTTCTGCTGCAGATCGCATTTTATGCATTGGGCCTGGTTGCGATGACCAAATGGCTGAAAGGGCCATTGGCGCGCGTCGCTGATGCGGCACGCACGTTCGTTGTCCTCAATTTTGCAGCTGCAGTTGCATTCATCAAATTTGTGACCGGCGGCCGTGTGGCCTGGGTCAGGTGAGCGGAGAAGCTTTGAGAATCCTGTGGATCAAAGCGAACAAATTGCTGCCTGTGCACAGCGGTGGTGACATTCGTTCTTACAATATCGCCCGTCAACTTGCACAGCGACATGAACTGACATTCTTGTCGTATTACGACGGAGCCAAGGACCGGGAGTATGAGCGACAGCTTGGCGAACGATTTCCCGGGGCGATCTGCATTGCGACAGAAAAAGCCGAAGGGTCATTGCTTAATCGTGGCATCGACTATGTGGGTCACCTGGCGTCGCCGCTGCCATATGCGGTGGGTCGCTTCGCCTGCAAAGCTGTCCAGCAAAAGCTTCAGGAGCTCTTTGACGAGCACCGCTTCGATGTCGCTATTTGCGATTTCCTCGATGCCGCGGTCAATTTTCCCTCCCAGCTTTCCACGGTAAGTGTTTTGTTTCAGCACAATGTGGAATCGGAAATCTGGAGGCGTCATGCGGCTACCGAGTCGAACCTGGTGAAGCGCCGGATGTACAGCATGGAGTTCAAGAAAATGGCCCGCTTTGAGGGCCAGGCTGTGAGGAAGTTCCATCACGTAATCGCGGTTTCGGAGCATGACCGAAGCCTTATGGAAGCATGGGTGGAAGGCTCGCGCATCACCGTGGTCCCGACCGGAGTTGATCTGGAACAGTACAAGCCCGACGTCAGTAAGAGTCCGGCATCACCGATGGTTATGTTCGTGGGCGCGATGGACTGGGAGCCGAACATAGATGCGATGGAATATTTTTGTCGCCAGATTTGGCCAGTGGTGCTCGCACGCATTCCCGATGCGAAGCTGCGCATCGTAGGCAGGAATCCCGGACAACGGGTGCGCGCCTTGACTGCGCCTTCGATTGAAATCACTGGTCGCGTTTCCTCGGTTGCCGAACACCTGCACGATGCCTCGGTCGTGGTAGTCCCGCTCCGTATCGCTGGCGGTACTCGTCTGAAAATTTATGAGGCCATGGCCGCCGGCAAAGCCGTGGTGTCAACGTCCATCGGCGCGGAGGGCCTGGATGTGCATGATGGCCGTGACATCGTGCTGGCTGACGATCCGGACTCTTTTTCCGATGCGGTCTTGACCTTATTGAGCGACCACCTCAGTCGCCGGCAATATGAACGCGCGGCAGCAGAATTGGCCGCCCGCTATGATTGGGCTGTGATCGGAGACCAGTTCGGCGGAATTTTGGAGACGTTAGGCGGAGATAAACTATTGGGACCGGAAAGGGCGCACGCTGGCGTGCAGGTTGGGTGAAGATGTGCCGACGATAGCGAGAGAAATTCCGGGCATGTCCAAGCCGAGCAGATCGCTAGGCGCGGCATTTTTCTGGTTAAGCGGGTTTTACTTTGTCTATTGCATCCGCCCAGAAGACTGGATACACCCTCTCGGCGCAATTCCGCTGGCGAAGATTACCGGTATCGGCGCTTTTCTTGCATTTCTGGCCGGATCGAGCCGGGGTAATCGCCGGTTCAGTCAGCTCCCGGTCGAAGCGCACTACCTGTTGGCGATGATCGCTGTTCTCATGATGTCCTCATTGCTCTCCCCAGTGTGGAGAGGCGGCGCGATTTCGCATACGTTGGATTTCTCGAAGGTGTATATCGTTTGGATCCTGACGTTCCTATTGGTCACGGACATTCGCAAGTTACGCCGCATCATTTTTATTCAGGCAGGCTCTGTTCCGGTGGTATGTCTGATCTCGCTAATCAAAGGCCGGGGTGTCGATCGCCTGGATGGGGTGTTGGGCGGCATTTACTCCAATCCGAACGACCTGGCTTTTGCCATCGTGCTTTCATTGCCATTTTGCCTGATGTTCTTGCTGACTAGTCGCAAAGCGCTTTATAAGCTGCTTTGGACTGCCGGCATGCTCCTAATGCTGATGGCGCTCTTCCGCACTGCGTCTCGTGGCGGCTTCATAACCCTGGTGGTGGCCGGAGCAGTTTGTCTGTGGCACTTCGGAGTGAAAGGAAAGCGGCTTTACCTGATCGTGGTTTCTGGGGTAGCGGTCATCGTTCTTCTGTTCACATCGGGCGGAGTCATGCGGCAGCGATTTTCCAGCCTGTGGGACGATGAATTGGACACACACCAGGAGAAGGTAGCCTACGAATCCTACGAACAGCGCTCGTTCCTGATGCAGCGGGCTCTGGAAGGAATTGAACACTATCCGATTCTGGGTATCGGTACGCAGAACTTCGAAACCTATTCGACGGTGTGGCGCGAAGTGCATATGACTTACCTGCAGATTGCAGTCGAGGGCGGAATTCCTTCGCTGATCCTCTATCTTCTGTTCTTTTGGCGAGGCTTTCGTAATTTGAAATATCTCCTCAAACGCAAAGATCTGGATCCTGACCTGAAGCTGTTTTCCGGTGCACTGCACGCTTCCCTGATCGGCTTCGGATTTGGCGCTTTGTTCTCGCCGGAAGCCTATCAATTTTTTCCATATTTTGCGGTTGCTTACACGTCGGCCTTGCTGGCGTTCGTAAAAGAGAATGACAAAATGGTCAAGCTCGCCCAATCGGAGCGCCAGGTGCAACGCACTGAATTGGTTCGTCCGCCGCGAATTCCTGTGCATATTTAGCGCGTCAACGAGCAATGACATTCATGGAAAAGCTGCAAACTCCGGCCACGAAGGGCAGCAAACTGAAACGCAGGCTGAGTTACGCGTTGAAAACCCTGCCTTCCTATTTCTGGCAGCAGCTTACAAGACGTTCGCCCATCGGACCGGTGCACTTGATCATCGCGATTGCCGATCACTTCGAGCCGAGCAGCATGCCGGGCAATTTCGCGGGATATGCGCCTCAGGACATTCAGGAACAACGGGTAGAGAGTTGGTGCGCGCAATATCCTAAAAAGTTCCGCGAATTTCGCGACAGTGAGGGGCGGCCGTTCACGCACACATACTTCTATCCTGCCGAGCAATACGATCGCGCACTGGTCCAACAGATTGCCGATTTATGCCACGCCGGCTGGGGCGAGATCGAAATTCACCTGCATCACGGTGTGACGGAACCCGCCACTGCTGAAAGCACGCGCGAGCAGCTCGTTCGGTTTCGCGACACGCTGGCGCACGATCACGGGTGTTTATCGTACAAAGACGGCGACAGCTCTCCCAAGTATGCCTTTGTTCACGGCAATTTCGCGCTGGCGAATTCTGCCGGCGGGTTTGGGTGCGGCGTGGATGATGAAATGCATATCCTCGCCGAAACCGGTTGCTATGTGGATATGACTTATCCCACGTCAGCTTTTCATCCCGCGCAGATCTCGAAGCTGAATTCGATTTACGAATGCGGATCGGATTTGAAACAAAGAACGCCGCATCGCCACGGGTTTGATTTAAAAGTCGGTCGTTCCATCTCGACTTTACCGTTTTTGATTCAGGGGCCGTGGGCATTGCATTTTGATCGTCAAGCTCGGAACCATATAGGGCGCATTGAAGATGGGGCTTTGACCGCTGCTAATCCGCCTTCGATGCACCGCTTGCAACTGTGGAAGCGGTCAGCGATTACCGTTTCCGGCCGGCCCGACTGGCTCTTCATCAAACTGGACGCGCATGGCATGTACCCGACGGATACGGAGACAGTTCTTGGAATTCCAACGCAGAACTTTGTGAAAGAGCTGATTTCGGGCGCCGCCGAGCGACGAGAGACGCTGCACTTTGTTTCGGCGCGCGAGATGGCGAACATAGCTCTAGCCGCATGCGATGGTCGCGAAGGCAACCCGGGCGATTATCGCGACTACCGCTACCGTTTGTACAAGAACAGCTCGCCGCAGAACACCAGATTCGATCAACCCATGGCGGTGAAGGCGTAACTTATGTGCGGGATTGCTGGAATCGTCGGCGCAAATCGGAATGATTGGATCGACGAAGCCGTCGTGCGCCGAATGTGCGATGCCATTGTGCACCGTGGTCCGGACGACGAAGGCCTTCTCGCTGCCCAAAATACCGGGCTCGGCATGCGCCGTCTAAGCATCATTGATCTTGCTGGCGGCCATCAGCCAATTTTTAACGAAGATCGTTCGGTATGGATCGTATTCAATGGAGAAATCTACAACTTTCCCGAGTTGAGGCCCGAACTCGAAGCCAACGGCCATCGTTTCACAACGCATACTGACACCGAGACCATCGTCCACCTCTATGAGGAATTCGGAGCCGAGTGCGTGCAGAAACTGCGAGGTATGTTTGCCTTCGCATTGTGGGACGACAAGCGCCAGAAGCTGCTGGTTGCTCGTGACCGGCTTGGCAAAAAGCCGCTGCACTATGCGCTGCATCGCGGCAAGCTCCATTTTGCTTCTGAAATCAAATCAATTCTCGCCGTCGCGCCGGAGCTGGCCGAGGTCAATCGAGCGGCGCTGCTTCAGTACATGTATCTGGGATACATTCCCGATCCCGCGACAGCGTTCGCAGGGATTCACAAGCTGCCTCCCGGACATCTACTCGAATTTGAGCGCGGCGAAGTGTGCATCCGCAGATATTGGGATTTGCCGCCGTATGGGACACATCAGCCGTCGAGCGAAGAAGAGTGTCTGGAAGAGTTGGAGCGCCGGCTGGCCGAAGCGGTGCGAATCCGTCTGATTTCAGACGTGCCGCTGGGCGCAATGTTGAGCGGCGGCACTGATTCCTCCATCGTGGTTGCCCTTATGGCGCGGGCGACTGCAAAGCCGGTTAAAACCTTCGCCATCGGCTTCAAACAGTCAGATTTCGACGAGTCGAAGTACGCGCGTATCGTGGCCCAGAAATTCGCTACCGAGCACCATGAATTGATCCTTGAGCCAGACGTCGTCGGTACCGTTGAGAAACTGACCCGCTGTCTCGAAGAACCCTTTGCGGATTCTTCCATGTTGCCAACTTATTTTGTTTCCTGCCTGGCGCGTCAGCATGTCACAGTCGCCCTTTCCGGAGACGGTGGCGATGAACTGTTTGCAGGGTACGAGCGCTACGGAATTCAACAGAGCCGGGAAAAGTTTGCCAGGATTCCCGCCAGCTTAGCGCGGCTATATCGCAACTACTTGTTTCCGCTGGTGCCGAAAGGAACACGCGGGCGCCAGCTCTCCTACAATCTTTCCTTACCCTGGCGAGAGCGTTATGTGGATGAAATGTGCTTTGTCCCCGCATTTGAGCGTGAATTCCCGCTGCTATCGCCGGAGTTCCGCGCCACTATTGCGGAGAGCGGCGATCCACAAGAAATTCTTCTCAGGTATTTCGAGCAGGCGCCTGCGAAAGATCCCATCAGCCAAATGCTTTACGTCGACACCAAGACGTATCTCGTCGAAGACATCCTCACTAAAGTTGACCGTATGAGTATGCTTACGTCATTGGAAGTGCGCGTGCCCATCCTCGACCATCCTTTCGTCGAGTGGGTCACCGGCCTGGGGCCTGAGTGGAAGATGCGCGGCGGCCAGCAGAAGTACATCTTTCGAAAGCTGGCCGAGCGGGTTGGAGTGCCGAAAGAAGTGCTCAATCGCCCAAAGCAGGGATTTGCGCTGCCTCTGGTTCATTGGATGCGGAACGAACTTCGCGAATTGATTCTCACCACTTTACTCGAACCGCGCACCCTGCAGCGTGGTTACTTCGACAGCATCGGAGTCCGCCGATTGCTTGACGAGCACTTCAGCGGTCGGCGCGACCGTTCGTCGGCAATTTGGCGGTTGCTCATTTTCGAGCTCTGGCACCGGAACTTCCTCGAAGTCTTCACCAATGTCGAATCGTCTGTGATGGATACGCTGAGCGTTCCCCGTGGCGGACGGGCGTAATGGCTGTGGCACAGGAGCAACGCGAGCAGGGAATTGGATTGGCGCATCCCACGGCAGCCGCCAAACTGCATCGCGTGTTCCTGATGCTCAACAGCTTTGAAACTGGTGGTAGTGAACGCCAGTTTGTGTCCCTTGCCAAATCTCTTGATCCGCAGCAATTTTCGCTAGGCATTGGATGCATCCAGAACAAAGGGCCGCTTCGAGAGCTATTCGGCGAAGTGCCGCGATTCAAGCTGGGCGGCAATGTCTACGGATGGAGGTCGTGGCATAGCCGCTGGCGATTGGCGCGCCACCTACGCCAGAACCGCATTCAAATTGCACACTCGTTCGACTTCTATACCAACCTGACGCTTGTGCCTGCCGCTCTTGCGGCTCGTGTGCCCGTGATCATCGGCAGTCAACGCCAGCTTGGAGACCTGCTCACCGCGGCGCAGCGCCAATTGCAGCAAGCTGCATTTCGAATGTGTGACGCGGTTGTGTGTAACTCGCGCGCGGCCGCCCAGAGATTGATTTCCGATGGGCTGCCAGAAGCTAAGATTCGGATCATCGGGAACGCGCTTGCCCCCGGAGCCTTTTCGCAGACGGAACCCTTGATTCCGCGACGTGACGGCATCCTGCGTGTGGGCATGGTTGCGCGCATGAATGCGGAGTCGAAGAACCATCGCATTTTCCTTCAAGCGGCTGCAAAGCTTGCGGCCCGATTTCCGACGATCGAGTTTGTGCTCGTCGGCGATGGTCCGTTACGCGCCGAGCTCGAAATCGAAGCCAAGTCCCTGGGGATCGGCGACCGTACTACCTTCCTGGGTGATCGTCGCGACATCCCTGAAGTCATGGCTTCTCTGGACGTCACCGCCGTTCCCTCGGATTCGGAAAGCCTATCGAATGTGATTCTGGAATCTATGGCAGCCGGAGTGCCCGTAGTTGCTACCAATGTCGGCGGGAATCCCGAACTGGTCAGTGATGATCGAGGCATTCTGGTGCCGGTGCGGGATCTGGACGCTTTGGCCGTAGCGATTGCGCAACTGCTCAGCAACGCCGAGCATCGTGACCGCCTGGGACAAAACGCAAAACAATTTGCGGTCGAGCACTTCTCTGCCGAGAGCATTACGCGCGAATACGAAAGGCTTTACGAAGAACTTTCATATTCGCGGGCGGCAAACCCAGCTTCTTTACGCCCGCGAAAATCGGTTTCCAAACAACTGAAAGTTGCGATCGTGGGGCCTTCGCTGAAATACGTAGGCGGCCAATCAGTCCAATTGGATCTGTTGCTCAGATATTGGTCTGGCATCCTAGACGTGAACGCAGCCTTCATTCCTGTTGATCCGGAGTTTCCGACCGGCTTTCGGTGGGTGAGGCGCGTGCCCGGGCTTCGAACGATCATTCGCACTCCGTTCTATGTTGCTGGCTTGTGGCGCGGATTGCATGACGCTGATATCGCCCACATTTTTTCTGCGTCCTATTCCTCGTTCCTGGTTGCTCCAACTCCAGCCTGGCTGGTCGCAAAGCTTCGAGGAAAAAAGACGATCATTCATTACCACAGCGGGGAAGCCCGCGATCACCTGCGCAGATCGCGAATTGCGCGATATGTTCTGTCCCGGGTCGATAGAATCGTGACGCCTTCGGCTTACCTGGTCGAGGTTTTCCGAGAATTCGGGTTGAAAGCGGAGCCAATTCCTAACGTTGTGGATTTTTCTCAGTTTCATTATCGCGAGCGCAGGCCACTTCAGCCACGCCTGGTCTGCACACGCGGCTTTCACCCCTATTATTGCGTCGATGTTGTGGTCAAAGCATTTGCGGCTGTGCAAGGGGAATTTCCCGAAGCAACGCTCGACCTGGTCGGCGGAGGCCCACTCGAAGCCGACATTAGAAAATTGGTCTCAGACCTGAATCTCAGTAACGTGAGCTTTCGCGGCGTAGCATCGAGAAGTGAGATTGGCAAGTACTACGACCGGGCGGATATCTTCATCAATGCGTCGCGTCTCGACAATATGCCAGTCTCCGTGCTGGAAGCCTATGCATCGGGCACACCTGTTGTGAGCACCTCGCCCCAAGGAATGAAGTATGTGGTCCAGCATGAGAGCACGGGCCTGCTCTCCGAGGTGGGCAATGCCGGGGCGCTCGCAGCAAACATCGTCCGCTTGCTGCGCGATCAGCAACTTGCCTCCAGTCTGGTAACTGGAGGCCTGAAACAAGTGCAGCAGTATCGGTGGGATGTTGTGCAGGGGCAGTGGCTGACTATTTACCAGTCGCTTGCCTTTGACTAATCAAGGATCTAAACGCCGCAACCCTGGCTTTTTCGACACGATCTTCACCGCGCCGGAGAGGCCAGCGCTGTCCCTTCGTGCCGCATGAACTTATCGGATTCGTCTTCCAGACAGACGCGATGCCAGAGCTCCAGGTTTAGCAATCTCCAGATACGGTCGTAATTATCGCGATAGTTGGTACGATGTTCGGCGAACAGGCGGCTTATTGCTTCTGGTTTGAAATATCCTCGCCGGATGCTACGGGGCTCAAGCAGCAGTTTCTCGATTGAATCAAGGCGAGGTCCTGCAAGCCAGCCGCTCCATGGAGTCGGAAACCCAAGCTTCGGGCGGTAAAGAATTGAATGCGGGAGCAGGTCTTCCATCGCTTTCTTCAAAACATTTTTTCCCGTCAAGCCTTTTAATTGCACCTCGCGAGGGATGCGTGTGGCGAACTCCACGAGTACATGATCGAGAAACGGTACGCGGCTTTCAATCGATGCAGCCATGCTCATGTTGTCCTGCTTCATCAGAAGCTCAACCAGATAGGTTTTAATATCGGTGTAAAGCAAACGCTGCAGCATTTCTCCCTTGGAGCTTTCCCAGTACGACAGCACGTGTTCGTAGGCTGATCCACGCGGGAACTTCATTTCCTCGGACAGCAGGCCTGCCTGTTCAGCTTCACTGAATGCTGAAAAGAAATTATCGAAGTAGAAAGACGACCATGACGCCGCATCGCGCCCAAGGAACGTGTGTCCGAGTTTGCGGCGAAAAGTCGCACCCAGTACCGGAGACTTGGCGATCAATTCGCGAACAGATTTACGCAAAAAGCCTGGCGTCACGCGACGGTACACCTGATCGAAGGCCTGGTTCTTGAGCGTGAAAGCGTAACGCGAGTAGCCTCCAAGGGTTTCATCGCTGCCCTCGCCAGTCAGAACAACCGTTACCCGCTCTCGTGCCAGGCGCGCTACAAAATAGAGAGAGACACTAGAGGGCCATACCACCGGCTCATCTTCGTGCCAGATCAATTCTGGGAGTGCATCGAAGAATTCACTTTCGCTGACCATCACCTCATGGTGCAGGGACTTCAAATGCTGGGCGACGATTCGGGCGTGGGGCAGCTCGCTATAGCTCTGCTCCGTGTAACCGACCGAAAAAGTTTCGATCGGCGATTTGCGAATCTTGGTCATCAGAGCCGCTACGGCGCTGGAGTCCACGCCGCCGCTGAGGAAAACTCCGAGCGGTACGTCGCTCATCAAGTGGCTGTTGACTGCCTGCTCCAGCATCTCTCGATATGTTTGGACGTAGTAGCTCTCGTCCTGCAGCGGTCCGGCGCTGGAAACGTCAAGGTCCCAGTACTGCGTTATCTCGGACTGTCCATTTCTGCTGACCTCCATGTATTCGCCCGGCATCAGTTTGCGGATACCTTGGTAAAAGGTTTCCGGTCCGGAAAGATAACCGAACGCCAGGTACTCGGGCAGTCCTAAAGAGTTGAATTCCGAGTGAACTCCGCCGTTCGCCAGAATGACTTTTATTTCTGAACCGAACAGCAGCGACTCCGGCGTCAACCGGTAGTAAAGTGGCTTGATGCCTAATCGGTCGCGGGCGAGGAATAACGTCTCTCTTTCACGGTCCCAGATTGCAAACGCAAACATGCCCCGCAGGTGATGGACGCAATCACGTCCGTAATCTTCATACAGATGGACTATGGTTTCGGTGTCGCTGTTGGTGCGGTAGCGATGGCCGCGCTGTTCCAACTGCTGGCGCAATTCTGCGTGATTGTAGATCTCACCGTTAAACACGATCCAGATGGTGCCGGTCTCGTTGCTGATTGGTTGATGTCCGCCGGCCACATCAATGATGCTAAGCCGGCGCATTCCAATTCCAGCGCGGCCATCGGTATAGACACCCTCATCGTCGGGACCCCGGTGCGTCATAGCGGCGCACATTTGGCGCACGGCTGCAGCATCTGCGCGTCCGCTCTCTCCGAACTTCATCACTCCCGCGATGCCGCACATCGTAGATCTCCGGATGACCAGCTGACTTCCTTAGCGTACAGGAGTTCCCGGCCGGATTAGCTCCCCATGGAAGTACTTTAGTGACTCCGCATCCGAGGATGCACCTGCACCGGATGCCCATTCAAAACGCCCTACTCGATCGGGCGCTGAAAACACCCGCTGGCCCTCCACTTCGATAAAAGTCGCGGAGCAGAAGGCTAAATATATGATCTCGCGATCTTTCCTGTGAATGAACAGCAACTCAGCATCGCTGGCCAGTGACGAGGTCGCCCAATTCGCGCCTTCGTTGCCAAATATGACTTGGTCAGTAGTCCCGCCGCGCTCATAGACGTAACTTGTAACTTCCCCGGATGACGCATCAGATGCTGCAAAACGGCCCGGCTCTTCTGAGGCTCGCATGGGCACGATCAGAGTGCCGTGCTCCGCGGGCAGTTTACGCCGGGTTTTGAATGCGGCAGCCGGAGCCGGCGATTTCTCGCCATATGCGGCAGAAACGAATGCCTTCTCGATGGAGGCATCCCACGAATCCGTGCCTAGCAGGACGAGTCGCTCGTTCTCGCGGCGAGCGGCGAGAGAACCGCTTCGGCTCTCAAGTTCGATATCTGGATCGAAATGCCAATAGATTTCAAGATCATGCTCCGTTTCGCCAAGAACAAAATCGCGGATCAGCCAGTACTCTCCGTGCAAATGAAAGATGCAGCGGCGGTGAAGCACCGGATCCGGCAACCGGCGATATCCGGTGTGGCTTCCGCAGAAATATGTGAAGTTATCACCCACTTCCCACAGCTCCGCCGTCACCTGCGGAAGGGAATTCCAGGAGAATGCATTCTCAGGTACAGCTTGATCGCACCCGTCAACCCGAAGCGTATTGTGAGCTGCCGTTCCGCGGAATTCATTGCGATCGTGCCCAGGCGAGATATAAACGTAGGTTCCGGGATCGATCAGCCATGGCCGGTCGTTCGTCGAAAGCCGCACGCTGAGTGCGTCAGCATGGCCATGTCCGCCGTGCCCGATTCCATGGGGCCCGGCGTCTACCAGCATCTGAGTGCGGTAAGAGCCGTTGCTGGCGATAACGTAGAGTCCGCCGTCTTCAAAAGCGCATGAGGAAAGTTCTTCGGTTTTGTGGTTACCGGCAGAGGCGGCAATCGCCTCCTGCCCAAACAACCAAATGGATTCCTCGGTGGGCTTTGTACCCAATGAGGCCTGTCCGAACAGGCACACACCAATCGCCAGCGGATCGGAAATGTGTTCTGCTCGGTTACGACGAGGATTGAATAGTCTTCCGCCGTCGTCGTCACCGAAGCTCTGGGCTTTTCCGTTTCTGCAGAGCACGTTCACCACGTGCAGCATTCTCTGGAGCGTGTCATCGAACGAATCGGGGATTTGGATGCCGCTTCGTGCAGCCAATGCCTTCGCGTGCAGGAAGAAATCCAACCCATAAACGTGGTAATAGAGCGACTGCTCAAAGTAAACGCCATCCGGCCGCACTTGGCGTTGACTTTCCGCCAATAAGATGTTGAAACCCTGTTGTTGCCATTTTCTGGCTAGGGGGATCTCCGGATGGAGTGTGCCAATGAAGAACAACGCAAGCGCCTCGCCGAGAAGGTGAGTGTTGGGTGAAAAGTAGGTTGAAAGATATCGCTCAATGTAGCGCCCATTGAGCGCTAATCCGCGCACCAGGTCGCGATCAAATGACGAGGACAGGACAGAACTGCCCGCCAAAAGATTACGGACCCAAATCCACGACAGACTTCGAAATGCCACTTCGAGGCTGCTTCCCCAATTAATGCCTATGGGATATGGATTCGACGTCTGCCACGAATAAAACTGTCTCTCGATCTCCTTTGCATATTCAATCTTATTGCTGAAGCACCAGGCCTTAGCCAGCGTCACCAGGTGCTGGTGCCGATTCAGTTCCCACGTGACTTTGTGATCGCCAACTTCGCCGAAATCAAGAAAGCGAATCTTGTACCAGGGCTTCAGCGGAGCGCGCTTCCCATGCACGGCGTCGAGATGCCAATCAATTTCGTTGCCGTAGTTCAAGTCACGGTAGCCCAATAACCGGAAACGATGCTGCAGAATTTCGTCAGCTTCGGTGATAACTTCATCGATAGCGTCAGGTAGGTGCTGGTTAATCAGCGCGGCTCGAGACGGAACATCGGCAGGGGAGAAAAAGAAGTTTTTGTCACCACGGACGCTAACCGGGAGCTCGGGTTCGGCGCGCAGCATCCCAGCTCGGTAACGTGCGTATTCGGTGCGTTTACCGACTTCCTGCCCCACGCGCGTGCGGAATTCCCCCCAACTCATGCGCGACAGCTTTTTCCAGATTTTTCGGGCAGGAAAGCTCACCTATTGATCGTATCGTGACGCTTATTGCAGGACAAACTACTTTCAGCGCTTAATTTCCGCTGTGCGCTACTATCCACTGAGTACCCTCTTTTCTAACAAGTGACCGAGGTAAGTCGCTCCTCGGTCCTGCAGAAGCTAAAATTTGACTTTGGCAATTGAAGTCTGCGTTTCGCATGTGCAAACATTCGGGCGGCGCAACGGACCTCGACTTCTATTGCACTGAACATAACCGCCATGTAATCTGTCGGTTACGGGCCATCTGGGGGCCTTACTTGGTAGCCCAAATTGCTGCACAATTGAGTTATTCTGCTTGGGCAACTGGTCTGAGATCTCGTTCCGGATGAGGGAGACTTTGTGAGTTCGTCGATCAGCCTTTTTGGTCTTGGTTACGTGGGATCCGTGAGCGCCGCTTGCTTTG
Organism: Terriglobales bacterium; assembly: GCA_035493765.1. Lineage (GTDB taxonomy): Bacteria > Acidobacteriota > Terriglobia > Terriglobales > Acidobacteriaceae > Gp1-AA145. Next base: position 13,022 of record DATJHT010000166.1, on the reverse strand, counting down.
CGCACATGGGCCATAAGGTCACCGGTGTTGACGTCAGCCAGACCAAGGTCGATATGCTTGATTCCGGCCGTACACCAATCATTGAAGCTCGGATGGAGGAGTTGGTCGCAGCGGCCAACAAGTCTTGCAGGCTGCACGCCACTACCGATTCCAACGCTGCCGTGCTCGCATCGGACATTTCCTTCGTGTGTGTTGGCACTCCGAGCCTGCGCAGCGGTAAGCTCGATCTCAGCCACGTCGAAAAGGTGTCGCGCGAAATCGGCGCTGCGTTGAAGCAAAAGAATACCTTTCATACGGTTGTACTGCGCAGCACGGTGTTGCCGGGAACGACTGAGACATTGATGGTCCCCGCTATTGAGCAAGCCAGCGGAAAAAAGTGTGGGACCGATTTTGTAGTCTGCTACAACCCCGAGTTCATGCGCGAGGGCAGCGCCGTCGCAGATTTCCTCCAACCGCCTTATACAATTTTCGGTTCGCAGAATCCTGAGCACCTGGCGCCGTTACGAGAACTCTACAAAGATGTTCCAGCGACTGTTTTTGAAACCTCCATTCGCGTGGCGGAGATGGTGAAGTATGTTTCGAATCTCTATCACGCGGTAAAGGTCGGTTTTGCCAATGAAGTCGGAACTTTGTGCAAGCACTTGGGCGTTGAGAGCGACCAGGTCACGAAAATATTCATGTCGGACACCAAGCTGAATATTTCCTCAGCATATTTGTCTCCTGGCTTTGCATTTGGCGGTTCGTGCCTGCCCAAGGACCTTCGGGCAATCACGCATCGGGCCAAAGAACTGGACCTCGATTTGCCAATGCTCGAATCGCTGATGCCGAGCAATGCTCAACATATCGATCGCGGAGTGGAAGCCGTGCTGCGCACCGGCAAGCGCAGGATCGCCATGCTGGGGCTGAGCTTCAAAGCTGGCACCGATGATCTGCGCGAGAGCCCGCAAGTACAACTGATCAAACGTCTGCTTGGGGAAGGTTGCCAGATAAAAATTTGGGACCGGGATGTTTCTTTAGCGAGGCTTGCCGGTTCGAATCGCCAATACATCGAAGAGGTAATTCCCCACATCGGTTCGTTGCTTTCTGCGGACATGCCGGAAGTCGTTCGCGATTCCGAGGTCGTCATTATTGGAACTAAAATTGACAAAACAGATCTCACTCGCTTACTCACCCCCGCGCAAATCGTGCTCGATCTGGTGAACCTCGATCCCGCCCGCCGTCCCCAAGCTGCCTCTTACGAGGGGATTTGCTGGTAAGCATGAAGCCGCCAGTATTTATCGTGGGTTGCCCACGTTCCGGCACCAGCTACCTTTATCATCTGTTCCTCTCCGCTGGTGGGTTTGCCGAATTCCATACGCAAATGAACGTGTTCGACGTGCTGGAGCCTATCTACGGCGACCTTGGCTCAGGCGCGAATAAACGACGCATGATGAAAGACTGGCTGCAAAGCAAGGCATTTCGAGTTTCAGGATTACAGGCTGCCGACATCGAAGCCATGGTCATGGCCGAGTGCCACAGCGCCGCCGACTTTTTGCGTATTGTGATGGACGAAGTGGCGCGCACTCAGGGCGTGGATCGCTGGGTGGATTCAACCCCCACAAATGTTCCGCATATGCTGCGTATCAAGCGCGACTTTTCGCGGGCGAAGTTTATTCATATCATTCGGGATCCCCGCGATCTGGCGTTGTCACTGGACAAGAAGGGCTGGAGCCGGCCATTGCCTTGGGACAAGCGCAATAGCCTATTGGCCGCAGGAGTGTATTGGGAGTGGATTGTCCGCAAGGGGCGGAAATATGGTGAGCATCTGGGCGGCGATTACATGGAAACCCGCTATGAAGATCTCGTGCAATCGCCTGCACCAGAGCTGGCCAGGATCGGCGAATTTCTGGATTGTGATCTTGACTATGATCGAATCAAAGCCCATAGCGTGGGCTCCATTAAGAATCCATTGACCTCGTTCAAAGAAGACTTGAGTCAGGGTACGTTCAGTCCTGTGGGGCGATGGAAGGATAAGTTTCCCCCGCAGCAACTCACAAGATTCGAAGCGCTCGTCGGGGATTATATGCAAGAGCTCGGATATGCCCGGTCGACGGCCAGTAGCAACGGTTCGCTTGGCACGAAGACAATGCGCCGAATGTATGAAACCTTTTACAGTGTCAAGCAGTGGGCAAAAATCAACACCCCGCTTTCGCGCGTGATGGTCAACTATTCCGACATTTTGATCGATAAGTAGCATAAAGGATTCCATGAAGTGCGAGATTGTTGATTTTGAGAAAACGGATTTTCGGCAACTCGACTCCTTTGCCGATCGAACCGTGTTTCAGACACGCGAATGGGTACGCTTTGTGGCTGAAACTCAGGGAGCCAGGCCCGTGCTCGCAAAGCTCAGCGATTCGGGGAGGATTGTCGGATACTTCACCGGGCTTACGTTTACACGTCTTGGAGTGAGAATACTAGGCAGTTCGTTTCCCGGATGGTCTACCCCTTACATGGGTTTTAATCTCGTGGCTGGAGCGTCCCGCTCTGAGGCCCTGGGCGCGGTTGAACAAATGGCTTGGAACGAGCTCAAGTGCCTGCATATCGAAGTCTCTGATCCGCATTTCGATCCGCACGATGGCGAGGCGCTTGGCTTTAAGGCCAGCTATTACGTTTCTTACCGCACCGATCTCACCAAGACAGAAGACGAACTGTTTCAGGGCATGGACAGCGCCTGCCGTCGCTGTGTGCGCAAGGCAGAGAAGAGCGGCGTAGTCATCGAAGAGGCCCATGACCTGGCATTCGCTGATGAATATTACGAGCAGTTAAAAGACGTCTTTGCCAAACAAGGCCTGGTGCCGACCTATGATGTCGAACGCGTGCGCTCGCTGGTTCGCAACATGGAACCGTCAGGCAACGTGCTGCTGTTGCGAGCGCGGGATCCCGAAGGGAATTGCATCGCCAGCGGAATCTTTCCCGGTTTTAAGCAGATTGTGGAGTTTTGGGGGAACGCGAGTTTCCGCGCGTATCAAGGATTTCGGCCTAACGAGTTCATTCAGTGGTACGTGATGCGTTATTGGAAAAACCGCGGCGCGACGATTTACGATTGGGGTGGCGAAGGGGCATACAAAGAAAAGTATGGCTGTATCCCGCACCGTGTGCCCTGGTTCATCAAGTCGCGTTACGAGTTCGTCGGCAAACTGCGGGACAGCGCCAAGAAAATGTATCGCGGAAAACAGCGACTGATGGGCTGGTGGCAAGGCGACCGCGCTGCCGTAGCCGGCGAATAAACTATTCGACGTCAGCTAACTTTTGCTGCAAGGTCTCAAGATCAACTCCGAGGTCTTTGCCGTCGGTTCCCGCGTGGCGTGCAGGAGAGCTTTTCTTGCAATCTTTGCCGCTGTTTTCGGCGCAGAGTTCATAGGGCTTGCCAGGCGTCGAGCTCTCGATGATTCCGGCAGCATGCGCGTCCTTCACGGCCCAATTATCCTTGGGCCAGCCTCCATCGCCGATGAGAAGATTGTGAGTGAACGTCGAGTTTTCGAAGCAGCTTTTGACGACTCCCGAGGGCCCCTGCATTTGCGGTTGGTTGGCGCAATTTTTGGCTCCGCCCCCGCTTGAAATGATCGAGTACTGCCCGGTCGAAAGCAGATTATTATCAATCTTAAAGTTTGCCAACTTTGTTTCCCTGGTCATAATGGCGAAAGTGGCACGTGGCACAAATGCAGTTGAGTGCTCGATTTGCACATCGCGCAGCGGCGGCGAAATCGAAATCAACTGGGCGAACAGGCCTGCACCCTGAAATTGATTCTGATTGCCGTGTACATTCTCCGCCAAAAGATCATGAATACTGTAACGCTCGCCAGCGGTGGCGAAGCCTCCATTATCGTCGGCGACGTTCGCGATCTGTAGTACGGAGCCAACATTTGAGACCCGGTTGTAGCGAATGGTCACGTCTGTCACACGGCATAGCGGACAGTGGCTTGACTGATTCTTAGGGGTAAGAAGGATCGCATAGCCGTTCTGACTGAACCCTCCCCAACAGTTTTCCAGGATGTTGCCTTCAAACAGCACGCGCTGCGCGTTCTTCAATTCGAACAGGTTTTTGACGATAAAGGGTCGCCCTGACGCGCCTCCCACAAAGCCCGGTTCGCCCGGCTTCCAGTTCATTGGCTTGAAAAGATGATTACCGCGAATCTCAATGTCAGCAGCCGTCGCGCTCGCGCCGCCCCCACCGAAAAGAATGCTCTGGCCGGAAGCCTCCAAAAAATTATTCACGATCTTGATCGCACCACTGGGAGTGTGGCCGCCATTGTCGCTGATTACCTGCGCGTCGGTGCATGTGCCAGTCACAGCGATGCAATGGAAGTCTGTAAAGAAAGAATCCAGTACGGCAACGTTAGACATCCCGAGCATAGCAATTGCGCGCGTGGTTTCGTCAGTGGGGGTGCCATGCATCCATACGCGGTCGAAGATCAGATGATTGGCCTGAGCGCCTTCGGCGACGCTGGTAAGCGCATAGTCGACGCTATTGCCGGCGGTTCGCGTGATCTCGAGACCAATGAAACGGTAGTGATTGGCTCCGGAAAGAAAAATAATCGGTCCGACGCCGTTGTTCTTGTTGAACTCAAGTTTCGCTAGTACGTTCTGCGTCGTGGAGCAATGAAAGTCGGGCCGTCCAGGCAGGGAAGAAACCCCGGCGAAGCATGGCTTCAGCCGCGTGCCTTCACCAGGCAGGCTGGAATCAGGAGCGCTGGTACGAATTGTGATCCAGTGACCGTCGTCGCAAGGCTTTTCAGGAAAACGGAAGTTCCCCGCAAACACGGCTCCGTTCTGAAGCTCAAGGCGATCCCCGCAGTTGGCGCCGTCAATCGCGGCCTGAAGGTTGTCCCCAGTGCGTACCGGGATCGTCTTGCCAGGGCTGGGGGTCGCAGAAAGCGCGCTATCCACATAGAGCCTTGGCAATTCAGCTGGCCCATCAAACTTCCCCTGCTGTGCGGAACACTGAGCCAAGAGAATGCCGAACAACAGGGTAAGAAAACAGGCGAATTTCAAGCTGGGCCGCCGGGGTATTTGGAATAGGTGAACCTGCTGCCAAGAATAGCATGTACGGAATTCCGTGAGGCAGGCAGGATGATTCAGGACGGTGAGTGAAAGGCGCTCTCCAAATTCAAGATGCGATGTTCCGGAGAGCGCCCGATTTGAATTAGTAAACGCCTGCGATAGCTGCCTGAATGGCATTTATGTCTGCGCCCAGGTCTTTGCCGTCACTACCTGCATTCGCGTAGGGACTGCCCGAGAGCAGTTTGTAGTTGCCACCCTTGCCGTTGCTGAAATTAGTGAACTGCACCGCACTGGCACTTGCCGGGAAGTAGTTCCCGGTCGGCCATTGTGAAGTGCTGTAGGTCGTGGCGACGACCGCGTTGTGGTTGAAGGTCCAACTGGTGAAGCAGGCATTCAGGCTGGTTGCGGGCAGATTTGCAGCCGCGCAACTGGAACTTCCGCCGGCAGACCAGACCGGATAGAGCGCCTGACCCACGATGCTGTTGGTCAGGTTGAACCCATACATCCAGGGATAAGCGGTGTTGTTACCGAGAGAGATAATCTTGCTCTTTGGATCTCCAAATCCGGTTACGTGGTTGATGGAGATGGAATTGAGCGAACTAGTTGGCCACCCGCTCAACACCTGAAACAGCGTACCGCTGCTGGATCCCGCAACAGCGGCGTAGTAGCCTGCGTTGATATCATCCAGGGTTATGTCGTGGATGCTGTAACGCTCCCCGGCATTTCCAATCGCACCGTTGTCATCTGGCACATTCGCCATTGAGATTCCAGCGCCGCTGTGACTGAAGGTGTTATAGCGGATTGTCACATCCGTGACTTCGCAGATTGGGCAACCGCTGGCCTGGTTCTTCGGCGTCAGCAGCAGAGCGTAACCAGCCTGGCTGAATCCGCCCCAGCTGTACTCGAAAATGTTTCCTTCGATCAACACTCGCTGAGCGTTCTTCAACTCAAGCAGGTTTTTCACCATGAAGGGATTTCCTGCGGGGCCCCCAACAAAGTTTGGCTGTCCGGGCATCCACATCAGGGGTTTAAAGAAATGGTTATGCCGGATTTCGATGTCTGTGGGGGTCGTGGTGGCTGAGCCGCCCCCGAACAGAATGCCTTCGGTGGAAGCCTCCAGAAAATTATTGGTTATTTTGTAAGGCCCGCCCGGTAGTTTGCTATTGCCGCCGCCCACTACCTTGGCGTCAGTGCAGGCGCCCACCGAGGAGATGCAGTGGAAGTCATTGGCATACGAATCAATCAGAGCTCCATAAGTAATGCCGCTCATGTTAATGGCATTCTTATTTTCGTCTTGCGGAGTCCCAGCGAGCCATACACGATCAAAATAGATGTGATCAGCGGAGCCGGTGGGAATGGAAACGTATTGAAAATTGATTCCCGTGCCCGCGGCTCGGGTAATTTTGAGTCCAAGAAAACGGTAGTGGTTCGCACCGCTAGCCAGGATAATCGGGCCGCTTATGTTGCCTCGAGGTTCAGAGATGATTGCGAGAACGTTCTGAGTCCCATTGCAGTTGAATGCCGGCCTTCCAGGAAGCGAGGCGACGCCGCCATAACACGGCTGCATTCTCGATCCTTCCGCGGGCAGACTGCTGTCTGGAGCGTTGGTCCGCACGATGATCCAGTGCTGGTCATCGCACGCCTTTGCCGGCAAGGTGAACTGGCCGGAGAAGGTCGCGCCTGCCGCCAATTCAATGGTGTCCCCGCAGTTGGCGCTGTTCAGCGCCGTCTGCAAGTTACCGCCAGAGCCCACTTGAATAGTTGAACCGTTCGCCGGAGTATCGGTCATTCCGGTTTGCAAGTATGTGCGGGGCAATTCCGCGGGCCCGTCAAAGCCAGTCGTGGGGGTCGGCGAATTCGGAGTTGACGTCGTTGCCACTGAAAAAGAAAAACTGTGGCTGGCGGTGTTGTTGGCTGCGTCGGTTACTTTCGCCACAAAGGAAAATTGTCCACTTTGTGTCGTTGAGCCGCTCAGTTGCCCCCCGCCGCTGAAAGTGAAGCCGGAAGGCAGCGAGCCCGACGCAACTGACCACTGATAAGGCGTTGTGCCCCCTGCTGCCGCCAAGGGATAAGAATATGAGGTGCTGACCTGGGCGCTGGGGACCGAGGTTGTTGTGATTGCGAGGGTACTTGGCGTCGGAGTGGACGCGGGGCTTACAGAAACACTCGCGCTGGCTTTCTTTGTGGAATCGGCTGTGCTGGTCGCAGTGACGGTCACGCTGGTGGTCGTCGAGACGCTGGGGGCAGTGAACATTCCGCCGGAGGAGATTGAACCTGCGCTGGCTTTCCAACTCACGGACGTATTGGACGTGCCCTGGACGCTGGCCGCAAACTGCTGCGTCTTGCCGGCTCCAATGCTGGTTGACGAGGGCGACACTGAAACGCTGATCGTCGTAGTGACCGGATTGACCGTTACAACTGCACTGGCGGCCTTCGTCGGATCGGCCTTGCTAGTCGCGCGCACGGTTACATTCATTGAATTGCTAACGGTCGGAGCAGTGAACTTTCCACCGTCGGTAATCGATCCGGAGCTGGTGGACCAAGTTACGCCGGTATTGCTGGTACCCTGAACACTGGCCGTAAACTGTTGACCCGTTCCCGAGGTAATCGTAGTGGAGGACGGGGAAACGGCAATGCTCACGCTGGACCCCGCACCTACGGACACGACTGCGCTCGCGGTTTTGGTTGTGTCCGCAGTACTGGTTGCACGTATAGTGACCGTAGTGGCGGCTGTAACCTTCGGTGCCGTAAAGCTCCCTGTGCTGGTGATCGCTCCAGCGGTCGCGGACCAAGTCACACCGGTGTTGCTGGTTCCCTGAACGCTCGCGGAAAACTGTTGTGTTGCTCCGGATGCGATACTGGCGCTCGTCGGCGAAACTGAGATGCTTACACTCGATCCTGTGGCCGGGACGACCGCGATGTGAATGCGCAGCTTGGCCGAGGCCCCGTGCTGATCTGTAACTCTGACCCAGGCATATTTAAGCACGGCCACCGTCGGTTTACCGGTCACGGCGCCGGTGCTGGCATTAAGTGACAATCCCGAAGGCAGGGCTCCGTCGACAATCGAATAAACGTAAGGCGTCGTGCCTCCGGTTGCCATAATGTTTCCCGAATAACTCACGCCGACCATGCCTGAAGGCAAATTCGCCGCCATCACAATGTTCGATGCAACGTTCACCTGCCAATGTTCTGGACGAGCAGTCGTCTGCATCTCACGCGCACTACTGGTAATAGTGCCAACTAGAGCAATTGCTAGAAAGAATGCGAACCGGAATGCGCGTGTGCTGGTTGCTGGTTTTTGTGCGGACATGCCTTCACCAACGAGTCGGAGTGCCATTAGGTGACCTCATACTGAATTTCGGGGGGTATTGCTCCCCAAGGCTCTAATCGGCACTGTAACCAAAGTTTGCAACGATGCAGAGATCACGAGAGGACAACTTGGAAGTACTTCACCTTTGGTGTACTTACATAGCAAATTCCCGTAGGTATCATGAACCTCAGGTTTGGCGCGGGTTTTGAGGGGTTTGTCCGAAATCCACAGGCTTTTGCCGCGATGATCGCAACACTTTCGTAACTCAAAAAAATGATGGGGAAGCCAGCCGGGCTACGAATACTTAGGGCAGGTTGGATCAAACCAGAGCGAAAAATACATCAAAGTGCAAGCAAGAATTAACGCTCATTTCCTGAGTATCGCCGACCGCAATCGATCGTAAAGTGCGTTTCCGAGAAGACGCTTGACGCTGTCACGCATATCCCCGCGTACATTCATTTTCCACAGAGACTCGCCACGGCACAGTTGCCGGAACTCCGAAGTCTGGATCCCCCGCATTATTGCTACGCGGCCGAGAGCAAACCTGTCAGTCGCGGCCGTGTTTGCGCGCGGAACGCTGGTCGAAACCGTAACGAAGCCTGCATTTCTCGCAACCTGCATGGCCCGGGGGTCGTAGCGGCCGCCGGGGCAGGAAAAATGCTCTACGGCCTTGCCGACTATCTCCTCCAGAACAATCTTTGCTTCTGCGATCTCGCGACGCAATCCGGCATCGTCGAGATCGGGCAGATAGGGATGTGTCATCGAATGGCAGCCAATCTCAAAGCCGAGCGCTGCCAATTCGCGTACTTGCGATCGCGATAGGTATCCTGGCTTGTCCACGAAGCCGGTTACTACGAAGAATGTTGCACCGAAATTGTGATCTCTTAGAATCGGCGCTGCGCTCAACAGATCAGTTTCGCAACCGTCGTCGAAGGTGATGGCCACCGCAGGACCTGAGAATTTGAGCGCGTCGCTGACACTGACACCCTGCACATGAGAAGCTTTTAGCTGGCGCATCTGCAGTGCGAAATCTTCTACTGGCAAAATGTAGCGCACATATCCCGGCTCGGACTGACATAACGGACGGCCTGGCAGCTCCAGTTCGTGGTACATCAGAAACACGGCAGCATTACTGGATACCATTACTTTTTCGCCGTTGGCTGTAGATAAGAACTTAAGAACTTCATCAATTCCGGATTCAGGTGTTCCCCGCAGGCAATCAACCCTGAAAGCAGCGGATCTTTTCGATTGCAAATCAAATCAGAGTCTTCCAGGGTGCGCACGGATCCGCCGGCGCTTAGAAGCAATGCTGCACCGCCTGCAACATCCCATTCATGCTTTGGCGTGAGCGTGAACGTGGCGTCTGCCAGGCCGGCGGAAACCCGAGCCAGTTTGTACGCCACCGAGCCCATCGGCACAACCTTGAAAGGCGCACCATGAAACGGCTGCCACTCGCCGCGTTTGGTTTCACTCCGGCTGGCCAGAACCACAGCTCCGTCGAGGTTGCTTCGTTGGCTGGTTTGCGTTGGGACGCCGTTGTAAGTGAGGCCAGAATACATTGACCCGAGAAAGACCTCGTTGGTCGCAGGATTGCAAATTCCACCAGCTACAGCGCGTCCGTGCTCCACCATCGCGATGGAGACGCAAAACTCCGGAATGCCTTCCACAAATTCGCGGGTACCATCGAGGGGATCGACAACCCATACGCGTTCGCGATCGAGCCGCGAGAGATCGTCGGCGCTTTCCTCCGAAAGCCAGCCTTCGCCCGGGCGCAGAAGATTCTTCCGGAGCACTGCGTCCAGCGCGCGGTCGGCTTCGGTGACCGGATCGTGTCCGGCTTTGTACTCAGCCTGAATTTCTCCCGGCGTGAAGCGCGCGAAAACTTTCCGCGCTTCATCGATGGCGCTCGCGATTCTTTCAAGAACGTCGGTGTAGGAACTGTTCGTCATGACGGTTCAAGCCCACAACATTCTGACACCACTAGTGAGAAGGATTACGCATAATATCCGACGGAGCCATAGGACCGGCACACGCGTGCTGAGATGCGAACCAATAAGGCCACCGGGTATCGAACCGATCAGGAGATATCCAACCAGTGAGGGATCAACATTGCCCAGATGAAAATGCAGAAGACTGGTGCAACCAGTGAGCAAGACTGCGTGCACAATGTCGGTGCCGACCATCACTTTTGGCGGATAGCTATAGAACATCAACAGCAGCATCATGATGATGCTGCCAGATCCTACCGATGTCATTCCGACAAGGAATCCGGCAACCAGCCCGATTGTAGCCATGCCGGCGAATGATTTTGCAGTCGGACGCCGGTTCGCCACCTGTTCTTCGATTCTGCGTTGCATTAGCAGGAGCGTGGAAACCAGGATCAGCAGGATCCCAACCGAGGCCTTAATGAAATCATTCACACCCGCGCCATGGATCATGCGCAGATGTTGCAGAAATCTCACCCCCAGAATAGATCCCGGAATGCTGCCCGATGCCAGTGCCAGCACGACTTTGCGCCGCACCGTACCCTTACGGAGGTGAACGACACTCGACGGGATCTTGGTAAGGAAATTGAACGCAGCGTCGGACCCGACCGCAATGATCGCAGGCACCCGCAGACCGAAAATGAGAAGCGGCAATAGCAGCACGCCGCCGCCAAGTCCGGTCAGGCCGATCAGTGTGCCTACGATCAAGCCGATAAAGATCTTGAGCGCGATCAGTTCCATCGTTCTTACGCGGGCTTACGCTCCCGTCGGAAGCGCAGAGTCCGGACTAACCCCGATAAAGCCCTGCTGCTCGAGATGCAGAATGATCTCCTGCGCCGCTTCTTCCGCACTCAATTCTGCCGTGTTGATGACGACCTCGGCATTCGCGGGCACCTCATAAGGATCTGAGATTCCGGTAAATTCCTTTACGATTCCCGCTCGGGCTTTGGCGTACAGCCCTTTGCGGTCGCGCTCTTCGCAGGTTTCAATCGGCGTAGCTACGTGCACCAGGATGAAACCGCCATAAGGCTCGATCATCTGCCGCACATGTTTGCGGGTCGCATCATAGGGCGCGATCGGAGCGCAGATGGCAATACCGCCGTTTTTTGTGATTTCAGACGCCACGTATCCAATGCGCCGGATGTTAATGTCGCGATGTTCTTTCGAGAATCCAAGTTCCGAAGAAAGATGCTTCCGCACCAGGTCGCCGTCCAGAATAGTTACAGGCCTCCCGCCCATTTCCAGAAATTTGGTGAGTAGAACGTTGGCGATGGTGGATTTACCTGATCCCGAAAGCCCGGTGAAGAAAATCGTCACACCCTGCTTATGCCGGGGAGGGTAACTCTTCCGCAGCTCACGGACAACTTCGGGATAGGTGAACCACGAGGGAATGTCGCGGCCTTGATTCAACCGGTCCCGCAAGTCGGTCCCCGAAAGATTCAACACCCGCGCACCTTCGGGAACTTCGTTATCCGGAACATAGACGTCCTGATTTTCCAGATAAACCATCATGCTGAAGGGCACCATGGTGACGCCGATGTCCTTCTCATGCTTCTTGAATACTTCCTGCGCTTCATAAGGCCCATAGAACGGCTTGCCGTCGGTATCCTTACCGGGGCCCGCGTGATCGCGACCAACAATAAAATGAGTAACGCCATGGTTCTTGCGGATCAGTGCGTGCCAGATCGCCTCGCGGGGGCCGCCCATGCGCATTCCCAGGGGGAGCAGTGACAGCTTCACCGTGCCCGGGGGATACTTGGATAACAGTAACTGGTAGCATCGCACTCGAGTGAAATAATCCACGTCACCCGGCTTGGTCATACCGACTGAGGGATGAATCAGCAGGTTCGCTTCCACCACTTTGGCGGCCCGAAAGGTCAGTTCGACGTGGGCGCGATGCATGGGATTGCGCGTTTGAAAAGCGACCACGCGCCGCCAGCCCATACGCGCGAATTCGTTGCGCAACTCCGCCGGCGTGAGCCGCAGCGCTTTGAAGTCATAATGCGAAGGCTCTTGCACGCCCTCAAGTTTGCCGCCAACGTACCATGGATTGCCCCGGTTCAGCAGGTAGTCCACTCCCGGATGCGCAGTGCTGGTTGTACCAAAAACAGATTTCGCTTCAGCCTGTCTGTCGGGTTGCCAGACCTCCTCGACGTTGAGCACGGCCAGCATCACACCTTCAGCGTCGCGCAGCGCAATTTTGCTGCTCCCCGGCTGGAGCTTTTTGGCGAATTCTTCGCTGACGTCGAGAGTGATCGGCATTGGCCAGATCAGTCCGCTGACCAGGCGCATATTATGACAAACACCCTCGTAGTCCGCACGGTTCATAAAACCGCGCAAGGGAGAAAAGCCTCCGCTCAGCAATAATTCCAGATCGCACAATTGCCGGACTGTAAGGTCCCATGAAGGCCATTCGCGCGAATGTGATTTCAGTTCCGAGGAACGCTCCGCGGGAGCGATCAGTTGTACCAAGTCTCCGCCATGAGCAGGGATAAGATGGCTCGTAGAAGTCAAAACGTAAAACCTCCTGAAAGTCTTCGAAAAATTTCTGGCAAGTTTCGACCAGACACAACCAAACTTGAGGGACTAAATGCGGTAATCCTGTCAGCTACATCTACTTTAACAGCAAGGCCTTGTGCTCTGAGTTTATCAAAAGTAACCATGCTGGACGGGTACCGGAGATGCTG
>DATJHT010000165.1:0-26041 GCA_035493765.1 Terriglobales bacterium | reverse complement strand
TGACATCTCGTAGCTCAAACTCCAGTTCGACAAAATGTGTGCCAAAGCCGAGATCTGTATGGCTAGTTTCTGCGCGTAACGAGAGCGGAAAAGTAATTTCCATCGTCTGAAATTGTTGCGTGTTCCCCGGCTCTATCTCTGTCGGGGATGATAAGTCCGAGTTCGCATCCTTGGTATGTTCAATTAGTAGCGGAACATGCAGAATAGCCTCATACTTACGATGCTTTAAATCATTGAGATTATGTGACACTCGTGCAACTGGGTACAGTGGCAACGTCAATTCTATTGGTGAATCGGAAGTATTACGAATACGCGCGTCGAACGTGATTAGTAGAATAGCGCTGCGGGAGCCAACAGTGCAATACCGTTCATGCGCAATATGCGATTCAACCTGCGCTTGTGTCTTGACGGCATTTTGTCCGCTTGCCGTTGCAGATATCAACAGAAACAGGATAAACCAATGAGTTAGTTCGGCATTCATTGCTTCTCGGATGGCATAATTGTTTCCAACAGTTATCGTATACCCAACTTTTATGAAGCTTCTGGCGGGTGGCTACCCTTCGTTCTCAAGGGTCCACCACTTCTGCTCCGATTGCTCATTCGGTGAACTGGTCTCCCTGAATTCCTATTTTGTGGTCCGTAAAGTCGGTGTGCATGGAAGGAATCGTATATTTCCGCATATGGCAACTCACGCAATCGTGGTTTGAAACTCTACAGGTCGCAATCGCATGACCTAGGTCTTTCAGCGTGCTGCTTTCCGGAGAATGACAGCTCACGCAAACTTTGTCGTAGAAGGCAGCATTTTGAACTCAAGGTTTGTGGGGATCGTGGCATGCTGTGGAACAACTCGCTACACCTGCCATTACAGATAGCTGCTCAACGCGATGAAAGCTGCGAACGCAAGCACAAATGCCGCAGCGGACTCGTGTGACTCCCCTCGTGCGTGCGCCTGCGGAACCACTTCTTCTACGGCCAGCGTTGCCAGCAGTCCCGCGGTTAGTCCAAGAATCGCAAATTGCAGTAGATGAGAGCTCCCTCGAAGGACGAAGTATCCGAATGCTGCTCCCCCATACAGCGGCAGGGTAAGCATCGCGCTGAGGATTAAGCGCCTTGCTCTTGAAGCTCCCTCTTGAAACATTGCCATGGTTGCCAGGCCTTGAGGGATGTCCGCCAGTCCCTGCCCAAGGGCGAGAATAAAGCCCAAATGAGCAGAGACCACGCCGGCGACTCCGACCATAACTCCATCGCTAAACAAGTCAATTGCGACAGACAAGTAAATCGTCCAAGGGCCTGACCTGCTTTCACCCGTGCCCCCCCGTGTTCGGATGTTCTCTAGACTGTGGTCTACAAGGATAAAAAGCATGCCTCCGGCAACGAACGATGTGATTACTAGCCAGGGCGGCGCTTTCTGCAATGCCTCGGGTATGAGCTCGACTGCGACGACGCCGAGCAAGACTCCGGCAGATGCGTGCAACGCCAGGCTCAGCCGTCTCTCGGTGATTTCGATCCCCTCGGCGACAAGCGCGCCAAGGGTGTTCCCGAATGCGGGTAGGGATGTAAGCCACAGAACGGTTTCAAATGTCACGGCGGCGGATTGAATTCCTTACTGTGATGCCGATTGCCACCCCGAGGGCGGTTGAGTTGTCAATTCATCGCGCAACCTCGGGGCGCTAATTCCCATCTCGAAAGCATGCCTTACCCTCCGACGCTCGCAATTTTCTCTTGGGCTTATCTGTGTTTTTGCGGCGGCTGCGCTCTGTTCGTAGTGGCGGACATATTGCGCGGACGGCGCCAAAAGATGTGGGTCATGAATCTAGTTTGGCCAATCACGGCAATGTATGCAGGTCCTCTGGGAGTCTGGTTATACCTGCGGACGCGCCCCGTAAGTACTAGGTCCTCTTCACCGCCCGACAAAAGCTCCCGGGAAGTGATGAAGAAAATGCAACCGACACGCGAGCAGGTCGCGGTTGCGGCGTTTCATTGCGGTGCTGGCTGCACCCTGGGAGATGTGATCAGCGAAGCCGGATTGTTTGCCATCGGTGGATCGCTGACGACGTTTCTTGCAGGCTCGGAGTTCGCGACCAAATTGTTTACCGATTTCCTGCTGGCATACATTCTAGGGATATTCTTTCAGTACTTCACCATTGTCCCCGTGCGCGGAATGTCGCCCGGGAAAGGAGTGCTTGCCGCCATGCGCGCGGACACGGTCTCCATTGCGGCATTCGAGGTTGGTATGTTTGGCTGGATGACGCTCACTCGCTACGTATTTTTTCCCGACCCCCACCGCATTTACCCCAACACGGCTGTGTTCTGGTTCATGATGCAAATTGCGATGTTGATTGGATGGGCGACGTCGTATCCGGCAAATGTGTGGCTCATTCGGAAAGGTTGGAAAGAGAAAATGCCCATGTACCCGGATATCGAAGTGATGCAGGCTCACCGACTTCCTCCAAAGGCTGCGTAGTACGAATGCGAAGAAAGAAGGTTGCCCCACAATCCGGCTGCTCGGCTTTGGGCGAGTACTGCACCACAATTGATGTCCGAGGGGTGTGCTCAAAGTGAGTTCACGATCCGGGGAATGAGCCTGAATTGTGAGTTGTCCGCAGGCCTGGCCCAAAGTGAATAGGAGATTGCTGTTGGCCTGCCGCTCACAGCCAAACCTTGTTAAGAACTTAACGTCTTATGTCATGGCATGCGTCTCTCTTGTAATTCTATTGCTTGTCTCGGCTGCCTTTTTGTGGTGAGTTTTTCGGATGCACAAATCCAGAGTAATTCGACTCCAGCCATCGAGAAATTCAGTCGGTTCTCGATTGTAAGCAATGAGAAGGCGTGCCCAGCCTCGAATGACTCGCAATCGAGCGAAAATTCGATTTTTTGCGCAAAAGCTCACAAGCATGGCGAGGTCCCTCTCCGTCCGGCATATGTGAGAACGAAGTACGTTCCACTGTCTCCCCGAGGTAAGTTCAATATCTTTTTTCGAAGCACATATCACGTTTCCACGCTGGTTTCAGCGGCGTTCGAAGGCACTCTCGCCCAGGCGGAGGGGCAGTGGCCAGGCTACGGTGGCGGATTTCCCGGGTGGGGTAAACGCATAGGAGCCAGTCTCGCCGATACCGAAGCGCGTAAATTCGTTCAAAGCTTTGCTCTTTGCACTGTGCTACACCAGGATCCGAGGTATTTTCACTCGCGCTCGCGAAATCATTTCGTACGGGCCGCTTACGCCGTGAGTCGCGTTGTGGTGACCCGCAGTGATAAAGGCAATGATGTATTTAACAGCTCAGAACTATTGGGCACCTTGTTCACGTCGTCCCTGCAAAACTCATATTACCCAGGCAGGCAGCGCGGATTTGGCAGAACCGTCGAGAGATTCTGGAGCTCATTTAGCTCAGATGCGACTTCCAATCTCCTAAAAGAATTCTGGCCTGACATTCACAAACTCTTTCGTAAGCATGCGCCAGACGCCCTCAAGGAAATCGAGGATCGCATCCCCGGTTCAATAGAGAAGGAGATGGCGCCATAACTCTGTCCAAGGTCCCTTACCCCTGTGTTAAATCGGGAGAGTTGGCCTCATCAGTTACGTATTCATTCAGCAGCGTCGCAATGATCGCGGCGGTAGGAACTGATACCAGGGCGCCGGTAATTCCGGCTAATGCGCCGCCAATTGCTAGTGCGACGATCACCGCAATTCCGGGTAACCCCACTTTGGCCTTCATAATCGTAGGGGAGAGATATGCATTTTCGACCTGCTGATAGATCACATAGAAAATGACAACGCCCAGGACCTTCATCCACGAGTCGAGGGCAGCAACCACTCCGGCCACGACCACGGTCGCGATCGGCCCTACCACCGGGATGAAGTTTGCAAGGCCAGCAAAGAGCCCGAGCGCATAAAAATATCTCACATGCAAGAATGCAAACACAATTGTGCTCGACGAACCCAGAATCAGCATCAGCAGCGCTTGCCCCGTAAGCCATTGCTGCGCGCGATCCGCACCTCGTAGTAATGCCTCCCGCAATCGTGGTTGATGGGCATGCGGCACAAACGACATTCCCCAGCGCGATGTTTCCGGCCCATTGGCTACGAAGTAGGCCGCCATCAAGATCACCAGGAGAACGCTCATCAGAACAGAAAAAAGACCTTGGGCCACGGCCATAGTTTTGCCTAACAACTCGCGGATACCTGTGTTGAGGTGAGCGGAACCGATGCTGCTCTCGATTTTGGCACCGAATGGAAGTGTTTCAACTCTCTTGGCGAATTGCTGAACTTCGGACGGCAGGTCGTGCGCCATGTCGCTAATATCTTGCACAATGGGCGGCAGCATAAACATTCCGACAAGGGAAACAATTAGAAGCACGGCGATCAGAAGTACAACCACGGCTGTCCCTCGGCCCGGCCGCCAATTGCGCACACGAATTTGCTGGGTTTTTCGCACTGCGGGCATGAAGATCACCGCAAAGATAATGCTGGTATAGATCAGCAGGAGAACGTGTCTTAACCGCCAGACCAGGAACAAACCCCCAGCAAAAAGAATTCCAAGAATCAGAGCATTGCGAAAATTTCCGCGCAGACAGACCATCCCCGTGAGATGAATCAAAACGCGCTCTCGGATGCCACGATAACGGGTTCCAACATCGGCTTTCCTGTTCGTAGGCAGTCGCACGGCCAGGAGTTGTATCGTGTGTATAGTGACCCGACGATCAGATCTATTCTCTGGGCCATGGACGGAACCGAGGCATTGAGAGGCGATAGCTTTATTGACTGTGTACCAGATCACCACAGCGAGAATGAAGGACGTACCGCTGCTGCCCGCAATAGAACTCGCAGCTGCCCGACTGCTTGTGGGCTATGCACCTGAGAACGTGCTGATCGAGACCACCAGCGAAGATGAGATGGAGCATGCGCAAAGGCTTGGATTATTGTGGGTAGCCATCAGAGATGATCGTCCCGTAGGGTTCGCGCACGTAAAACTTCTTGAGCCGAATGTCGCTCACTTGCAGGAGATCGATGTTCACCCCAAACACGGGCGTCGAGGCCTCGGCACAAATCTGACTATGGCAGTTTGCGACTGGGCCGGGCACGCTGGATTTTCTGCCGTGACCTTGACGACGTTTCGAACCGTACCGTGGAATATGCCATGGTACCTTCGGCTCGGGTTCGAAATCGTTGCGACCGAGGAACTCGGTCCGGTCTTGCTCTCGATTCTCCGCGACGAGAAACGCCGAGGCCTTGATCCTGAAACTCGAGTCGCGATGCGACGCCGATGTTCGCCTTTATGATCGCAATTCACCGGACCGGCATTCAGTCCAAGAACGCGTTAACCGAGATCAGCAAAATTGCTGAGCCATTCGCTCCAGGGCAGGATTCCGAGGTCCGGACGCGCAGGACCCGGCAGCATTGTGATGAACTCCAGCAGATTGGAGTCCGGGTCGCAGAAGTAAACGGAAGCCGCCGGCATCCAGGCCAGTACCACTGGTTCTTCCGTGACTGCGCCGTCAAAGTCCAGCGCTTCAATCCCAGCGTTCCGTAAACCCGAAGGCGCTGCCAGAATGTCATTCAGCGCGACTTTAAAAGCAACATGAGCGCTGGCGCTCCTGGGGTCGGTTGTCCCCTTCCACAGGCCTAACATCGCGTTCCCGGGTGCGCCGATCCAAAAGAAGGCAACGCCGCGTTCCGGTACAACATGGGCCAGCGTTAGACCGAGTTGCTCGCCATAAAACCTGATTGAGCGGTCCAGATCGCTTACACGAAGATGTGCTTCAAACAGGTCTACGATCGGAATCGACGTTTCCAGATTCACAGTTGTAGATTCGATTCACGATTGAACGAATAGTGACGGCAGCTTGTTCATTCAATACTTTTGACAAGCCATTGACATGAGCCCGTAACTTTCACTCCCCACCAACATCTCCTCAGCGCACGATGGATCTATCGATCCCAATTCATGTAATCAGGAGAAGAAAGTGGTTAATATCAGTCGCATTGTGTTGACGGTGATGTTTGCAGTCTCGCTGGCATTACCAATCCAAAGCAACGCTCAGGGAACCGGAGCGGGTGCGGTGTTCGTGATGACGAACGCTGCGGACCAGAATGAAATCATCTCTTACGTGAGAAACGCAGACGGCTCATTGGGGCGCAGCAGGCATTTCTCAACTGGAGGGCGCGGGAGTGGCGGCACAATCGATCCACTCGCATCTCAGGGATCACTTACTCTCACCGAAGATCATTCCTTCTTGCTGGCAGTGAACGCCGGCAGCGGAGAAATCTCTGTGTTTCGGGTTCGCCAGGCTACGCTTGCACTGGTGGACGTGATTGCTTGCGGCGGCAGCGAGCCGGTTGCGGTTGCTCAACGCGGAAATCTCGTGTACGTGCTCAATGCGGGCGGGACCAGCAATGTCGTTGGCTTTTATCTGGATCGGAATGGCAAGCTCAGTCAAATTCGCAACTCGACTGCTTTCCTCACAACCGCGAATTCGGGAGCAGCGTCCCTTTCGTTTAGTCCCGATGGCCACACCCTGCTAGTCACCGAGAAAGCTACGAACAGAATCGATGCCTTCCAGGTTCATGCGGATGGGACCCTGGGTCCGATTGTGGTAAATCCGGCGATCGGACCAGGAACGTTCGCGGTGTTGTTTGCGCCCAACGGTGCCGCACTGGTCGCTGAGACCGGCCCCACAGGCGGGCACAATGCTTCTGCTATTTCTTCTTATGAACTTCTCCCCAATGGATCGCTCTCAGCCGTCAGCGCAAGCGTTCCCACGCTCGGAGCGGCAACCTGCTGGCTGGCGGTGACTCCAAATGGCCGATTCGTTTACACGTCGAATTCGGCATCCGCCACCATCTCGGGTTTTGCAATTTCAGCCAATGGATCACTGGAATCTTTGGCCGGGACTGTTCTCGCCACTCTTCCCACGGGTAGTGCCAACCTTGATCTCGCGATCACGACCGATGGCAAGTTCCTTTACAGTTTGGATTCGGGAACGGGTACCGTGAGCATTTTTGGTATCGGTGAGGATGGGCTGCTGACGTCGCTCGGAGAACTCGGAAGCTTTCGTGCATCTGCGGGGGCGAACGGGATAGCTGCCAATTAATTCGTCAAAGTGGGTCGCAGCAGCATTGCGACCCACATTATTACGTAGCTCTGAGTTGAAATTGGACTTGTTCCAGATGCGGTCACTGCAGCAAAACGGCAGCAACAGCTTGAGTCGCCGCACAGTATGCGGTTAAGTCATTTGATCAGCTACTCGACTGGCGCTGGCTTTCGAAATCTCTCCCACCAGACTTTGGGATCGCCGGGTCGGTCGAGCATGGTCGCCAATTCCTTCTTGATCTGCAGCAGCCGTGTCGTGCGAGTTTCCATCGCCGACTGATCGAGCGGCCCGTGCTCGCTTTTGGCGGAGTAGCGCGCATTCATATTACGCAAATCGGTTATTTCCTGGCGCAGGCTTGATAGGTGTTCCGAGATATATGTCATCTCTCTCATCATACGCTCTATTCCTGGGGCACGCCTTGTCTTCACCTCGCACTTTGGTCGCCAACATCAACTTGGTCCTCCGACCACTTTTCAACACTTGTGTGCAAAATTCTGTGTAAAACCGGCTCAGCCGTCAGATAAGCCTTGCGCTGCGAGTCGCTTGTACAACTTGCACACACCAGAGTGCGATATGCTTTCTCTGCGAATCTTCTTTTCACTGCCGATTTTTCGTCGTGAGTACGTCCTCCGCAAAAATTCGACTGGATAAACTGCTGGTTGCGCGTGGACTGGTTCCGTCGCGCGAGCGCGCACAAGCATTGATTCTCGCAGGCAAAGTTCTGGTGGATGGGCAGAAGATTGAAAAAGCCGGTACGCCGGTCGAAACTCATGCCGAAGTAAAACTTCTCGGGGAAGACCTGAAATACGTTAGCCGTGGCGGACTCAAACTGGAACGCGCACTCGACCATTGGCAGATCGATGTTAGCGGGAAAGTTTGCATGGACGTGGGCGCATCAACCGGAGGTTTCACCGATTGCCTTTTGCAGCGTGGTGCTGAGCGCGTCATTGCCGTTGACACCGGGTACGGGCAAATCGCATTCAAGTTTCGCCAGGATCCGCGCGTGCGGTTGCTGGAAAAAACCAATGCCCGTTATTTGACGCCCGAGCAAGTCGGTGAAACCGTCGATATGGTCGCCATGGACGTGTCCTTTATTTCGGCGACTCTGGTGCTGCCGGCCCTGGTTGCATCCGCTTTTCCCCGAGAACCGCCGGATCGAACCGGCCGCGTGGCAATTGTTCTGGTCAAACCTCAATTCGAGGCCGGTCGAGATAAAGTTGGGAGGGGCGGCATTGTGACTGATCCGGAAGTTCAACAACAAGCGGTGGAAAGGGTCCGAACTTCTATTCTAGCCCTGGGCGCCGCCACAACCGATGTAATCGACTCACCGATCCTTGGCTCGGAGGGGAACCGGGAGTTTCTACTCTGTGCCCAATTCTGATTGGGCTTTGTGCTGCTCCGTGCCTCGCAGTTAAGAGTTTCTGTACAATTCCATTTTCATCATGGGAAACCCTCTGCCTTCCAAGAAAATCATCGGCATCGTCTCCAAACCGAATAAGCCGGAAGTCGCCAATATTGTTCCCGGTCTCGTGGAATGGCTGGCAGCAAATGGCCACGACTTTGTAGTCGATCCCGAGACTGCGCCTCATGTTCCCGGCGCTCGCATCGTCTCGCGGATAGAAATGGGCGCGCTCGACCTTGGCTTCGTGATCGTACTCGGCGGGGACGGCACACTGCTATCCGCAGCGCGGGCCGTCGCCAAAGCGGGGATCCCGATCGTTGGCGTAAACCTCGGCGCACTCGGATTCCTCGCCGAAGTGCCGCTCGGCGAGCTCTATCCGACTCTCAACAGCATCGAGCGCGGCGCATGTGCATTCGATGTCCGCTCCATGGTGCACTGCGACGTACGGCGCGGCGAATCCAACATCGCCACCTATGACGCCCTGAATGACGTAGTCGTCGGCAAGGGAACCATCGCTCGATTAAATCATTGCGACGTCTATATCGATGGCGCTTTCGTCTCGCGCTATCAGGCAGACAGTCTCATTGTTTCCACGCCCACAGGTTCGACCGCGTATTCGCTCGCCGCGGGCGGCCCGATTTTGATGCCCAGCGTTGATGCCTTCGTGGTCACGCCGGTATCGGCACACTCGCTGACTCACCGGCCATTGGTCGTGAAAAGCAGTTCGCAGATTGAGATCGTTGTGCTCACCGGAGAAGAAGAGGCCTATTTGAGCATCGACGGTCAGGCTGGTATGCCCATGCTGGACGGCGACCGCGTATGCTGCCGCAAATCGGACTATCAAGTGAAGCTGCTGCATACAAAAGGCACGTTTTTTGATGTCCTGCACTCCAAGCTCAAGTGGGGACAGCGTTAGTGGCGAGTCTCCCGCCGGGATTCAAAGAGGATTTCTTTTCCGCCGGCGATCTTCCAGTTCACTACCTCGAGGGTCCGCGCAACGGACCGCCGCTGGTTTTACTGCACGGAACCGCGCGCGACCGGAATTCGTTCTCTGCCTTGCTGCCTCAGCTTTCTTCCCGCTTTCACATTTTCATTCCTGATCTTCGCGGCCACGGCGAGTCAGGGCGTGACCCAGGCGGTTATCGCGTTTCCCAATTTGCCGCCGACATTTCAAGCTTCGTACGCAACCTCGTTCCTGCTGCACCAGCCATTTTCGGGCATTCACTTGGCGGTATCGTCGCGCTGACCGTTGCCGCCGAATGTCCCTTGTCCGCTGTGATTGTCGGCGATTCAATGATGTCGCCTGAGAATCTCGCGGCTGGCATTTATCATTCGTTATTTCAGCAGTTGAGAAATCTGTTGCTACGCGGCGGGCCGCAGGAACAGATCGCTCGCGGCATTGGAAAGATCCAGCTGCAACTGCCCGGCATCGACGAACCGGTCGCTATCGCGGACCTGGCGGGGAACACCGATGCCATCCTCCGCGAGTGGGCCCGCAGCGCCATGTGTACCGATCCTGATGTTCTCAGAATGGCGGTGGACGCCACTACATACGAAAACTGGAACGCGGAGAAGGTTCTGCCGCAGATTCCCTGCCCGGTGCTTCTCCTCCAGGGAAATCCCGAACTTGACGCCCTTTTGACCGACTCGGACGTTGTCCTTGCCAAACGACTCTTGCGAAACCCAGAACACATTAAATTCCCCCTGCTTGGACACGCATTGTTCATGCAGCGGCCCGAGCCGGTCCTGAAGGCCGTCATCGGATTCTTGGAGCGGCACATGACCGGTTCCTCCCCACCCTCTCGATAATTGCCTGCCATTCGAAGATCGCCTCCCGGCCTCAAGCTTTCGCCCGAACTTTCCGATTGTTTCACGGAGTTGCCCGCAAATCACCGGCTGCCTTTGACCGTCAGCCTCGACTCAGACCCGGTTACGTTTGTGCACTGGCATGGCACCTTTGGTTCATTGACCTTTCGAGCGTTCAACGATAACGTGGCGACAGATGTTCTCCCCTGTGGCTAGGTGAAAGCTGCAAATGGGGTGGTTATGAAGCTAATTCATGTCTGCTACGTAGCTTTGGGATTCGCGGTGGCACGCTTGCTGTTTAAGCGGGATCCCATGCCTGTAAACGACCCGGTGGCCGCGTTCCGCGCGTCTGGCCTTCTGTAAGACCTAGGGCGACCCTGCGCTGCAGGTTAATGTCGTCATTCGTCTCTGCGAACTCACCGAACGGGCAACGTTACCTTGGTGTCCGTTCGTAACGATTACTCGTCCGTCCCCGCAAATAGAATTAACCTGCGGCCGATGAAACCAATCATCGACCCGTCCCATTCATGTTGCGTATTCTTTTAATCGCCGTCGGCATAATTCTGCTGTCGTGTCCGCTCATGTCGGCGCAAGACGACGAAGTTTCCCTTGGGGACCTGGCTCGCGCTGCGCGACGGGCAAAGCCATCAGATGACCAGAACGTCATTGATAACGACAATCTGAGCACTGTCATGGATGAGGCTGAAAGCGAGCGATTGAACGGGAAACCGGTCTTTTCGATTGATCCATCCGGAAAGAGTTTTCGCATGACCTCGCCGGATGGGACCTGCAGCCTGTCTTTTGACGCGAAAGCAACTGCGCTGATTTCAACCCCTTACGTCGCCAGCGAACTTCCGCAGGACGCATTGCTCAAACTAGACGGTCCGGCCGAAATCCGCGACGGCTTCCTGGAAGTCTCTCTGCATAACGGGAGCGAATGGGAAGTGAAGGAAATCGTGGTGGGGATAACCATTCCGCAGAGTCAACCCAACGCTGCCCTCAGGCCTGCATTGGTTAGTTCTGGCGACTCACCGCCGCAACAGAAGCTACCCGACTTGACCATGATCTATCATTTGCGCGCTGCCGCTGCACCAGACTCTAATGCGCTATTTCGAGGAGCTTTGAGCGCGGGGCTCGATCCCGGCATAGATTGGCATTGGAGTTTAGTTTCCGCCCGCGGGATTCCGCCGGCCGCCCCTGGTTCAATCGCTCCGCCTTCTACATCACCGGTAGTTTCATTGTCGCAAACGACTCGTTCCAGCCAGATGTCTTTTCCTGCACCCGAAGCCCAAGCATACTCAAACCCGAATCCTGATACTGATGCTTTGGTTCCCGCACCCGCCAATGCTCCCCCGCCAGGTTCATCCAGCCAACACTGAACATCATCGCGAAGTCGGCACGAATTTCCTTACACCCTACAACGAAACTCGGGGCACGTTTTCGGATTTGCCGGTCCTCAGGCTTCGCATTGCCGCATCGAGCACTTCCTGATTTTGCCAGCCCTCTTCGCCAGGGATCGGAAATCTGGACTTTCCTTCGACCGCATCGGCGAATGCATCCACTTGGAGTGCATAAACCGACTGGTTTGAAACCGTTGCGGTCTCGACGACTTTACCTTCACGCTGAAGCTGAATCTCGATCGGATGTTCCACGTTCAGGGCATCTTCGGCTCTAATCACGCCGCTGTCTCCGACCAGCTCAAGAGGTGTTCGATAGGCTGCCCGGTACGAAACCAGCACCGTGCCGATCGTCCCCCGGGAAAACTCAAGCGTGAGCGAAGCTGCCGACTCCACATCTCCCGAGCGCTCGTCTGAAGCTGCGCTGGCGCTCACTCTTGTAACCTCATCGTTGAGCACGAATCGCAGCGTATCAATGCAGTGCACACCGATGTCAAAAATTGGCCCTGCCCCGGCAATCGCAGAATCGTAAAGCCACTTGCGCGGATGACTCGGATCGGCAAGAAAGGAGAACTCCGAGCGCGCAAAAATCGCCTTGCCGATCTTGCCCGACTTCAACAGTTCGCGAAACCTGAGAACGCTCTCATCAAAACGGAACACGTGGGCCACGCCGAAAACGACACCACGTCGGCGCGCCGCTTCCACCATCTGACGACATTCATCCGCATTCATCGCCATTGGCTTCTCACATAAAACGTGCTTGCCCGCGTCAATCGCCGCTAGCACGTCAACCAGATGGCTGGCGTTTGGCGTCGTCACCAGAACAGCGTCCACCTCCGGAGAAGCAGCCATCGCCGCCACTGAATCGAACCCCAAAGGTATTTTGTATTCCGCGGCAGAATCGCGCGCCGCCGCCATGCTCCGCCGCGACAGAGCAGTAACCCGGGATCGCTTAGCTTTTGCAAAACCCGGCATCAGGCGCTTCACCGCATGCAATCCGAATCCAGCGATACCGAATCGAACCATGATTTTGCTCTCTATTTTGTGAAGGCGATCGAACGAGGCACCGCTCCGACCTGAATCGTATTCTTTGAGGTCAGCGTGCCGTCGCTATTAAGCAGAAATTCGGTGAAGGAATTCGACCCCTCGTTGGCCACATACATGTACTTCCCGTTCGGATCGAAGGCGAAGAAATCAGGGCTGGTGCCGGCCGATGCCGACGCCGTGGTGGCCGGAGTCAGCTCGCCCGTGCCGCTGACATCGAACTCAGAGATTGACGTGGAAGCGAAATTGGCTACGTAGAGGAATTTCCCGGTGGGATCAACCGCATTCGCGACCGGTGTCTTCAGTGGACTTTTGGTACTGCCATATGGCGAGGTCGGAAGTTGACTGAGAACTCCGCCCGATAATATGGAAAATCCCGAAATTGTGTTCGCCGTAGGATTCGGCGCGTACAAAAAACTGGCCGTCGGATCAATGGCTACCGAAGTCACTCCATCGCTTACTGAAAAAGGCGAACCCATAGCCGGAGTGAGAGTTCCCGCGGAGAGAGTGAACGCGTAGATCTTTAAAAAACTCGGGACCGCCACGAATAGCAAATCACCGGACTTAGATAGCGCCATTCCCGAGGGCGCTGCTCCGACCGAAGCTGTTGAGACCAGACTCAGAGAACCGTCAGAGCCTACGGAATACGACGCAACATCGTTCGTGCCTTGTTCGGCGACGTACAGAAAACTCCCCGCAGGGTCCATCACCATCGCCGACGGAGACAACCCCGCCACTGGAGTTCGCGGCAATACCTCACTCAAAGCGCCTGAAGATGTATCGATCTTGACTAGCGAAATCGTGTTGTCCAGTTCGTTCGATATGTAGGCCAGATTGCCGGAAGGGCCGATCACAATTGCTGAAGGCGATCTCCCCAGAACAAATGGTGCGCTGAAGATGGTCGTGGGTGCGCCGGTTTTGTCATTGATCCGGAATGCGAATACACCACTGCTGGTGGCAACGTATGCCAGATGACTCGAAGTTGAAGAACTGCATCCGCCCAATGCGATGCAGGCGAGCGCTGTGGCAACTATTCTCAGTCTTGCAATGGGAAGTCTCATGTTCATGCAGCCGGATTTACAAACCGGGCGTGGGCGCCGCCTTTTTACCAAACACAAAAACCAAGCCGGTCGAAACGCGAATATTGCTGAACTTATCACCAAAAGCGCCATTGACCAGATAGTCTGCCTGGATCGGGCGAATCAGGATTTTTTCTTTCCAGGGAAATTCAATCCCGCCTCCAAACAAAGCGGCCCCGCCCAAACTGGAAGGCTCGATCTGACTTACCCCGATGTTGTTCAAACGCGTGCGCGCCTTCCCCCCCAGCGCGTGTCCGAAAAAGTGAACGCCCTTCGCCTCGAACTTGTACTGTCCGCCGATTAGAAAATTGTATTCCTGCAGATCGTCGGAATAGTGTCCGCTGAAGTCTGCCACGATCCCAAAGTCGTGGTACACGGGGATCGCCACCTCCAGGTTTCCACCATTCAGGTTCGTCGAACCCGGGAACCCGAGCGGAGTGCCATCGAATCGCAGATAAGAATAGCCGCCGAAAACATCGATTTCGGGCGTCTTGAACGCACGCTGACCTGAAGCCGGTGCCGCAATAAGACAAAGCGCAAAGGCCAGGAAGGCAGCACCCTTATACGCAGCAAACGCGCGCCTGATAGCCATCAGTTGTTTCTGTGTCTCCTGAGATGTTCGGCGAAACAAGTACTATAGCAGTTCGGCTGCTCACCCTTTGAAACGAGCCGCCGATGTTCTTTGTGCGGATAGATGCAGGCTGGGGTTCCAGAGATGCCGCTACTTCGCGGCCATGACGCCGGCCAGTGATTCAAAAATCTTGAAACCATCGGTGCAGCCTAGCGCGTTTTCGCTGGCCCGCTCCGGATGCGGCATCATTCCCAGCACATTGCGCCCCGGACTGCAAATTCCGGCAATATTATCGAGCGAACCATTCGGGTTCGACGCGGGCGTAACCTGCCCATGCTCATCGCAGTAGCGGAAAACAATGCGGCTGTCGCGTTGCAGTTCAGCAAGGGTGCTCTCGTCACAGAAATAATTCCCTTCCATGTGACCAATGGGAATGCAAAGCACTTCGCCCTGCCGGCAGGCGTTGGTAAAGGGTGTGTCAGTATTTTCAACTCGCACGTTCACCGGCTTGCACACATATTTCAACCCTGAGTTGCGCATTAGCGCGCCCGGCAAGAGGCCTGCCTCGCACAGAATCTGAAATCCGTTGCAGATCCCAATCACCAGTCCACCGTGGTCGGCAAATTTTCGCACCGACTCCATGACCGGCGAAAACTTCGCGATGGCTCCTGTCCGCAGGTAGTCGCCGAACGCAAACCCGCCGGGCACGATGATCGCATCCACATTCTGCAGATCGTGCGACTCATGCCACAAAAACGTTGCTTGTTGCTTAAGTACATTTTCTACAGTCCAGAAAGCATCGTGATCGCAGTTGGATCCCGGAAAGATGATGACGCCGAATTTCATTGATTTTCTCTCGTTTGCAGCTCTGCTAATCAAAGTCTAACATGCACAAAATACGTGATCTGATAGCGAATTGTTAAAATTTGCCTGTCCCCATTGACAGATGGAATACCACGGTTAAAATCGCATCTTTATGCGAGACGAACCCCTTTCCATCGAAGACCTCGGGCTACAAAAGCAGAAACGTGTTCTGAAGCTTTCCGGCCCCCTGACCATCGCCACGCTTTACGAATTTCAGAACCTGGTTCGTACGGATGCCTCCGCCAGTCTGGTGCTTGACTTCACCAAGGTTCCATACGTCGATTCCGCAGGCGTCGGTGCGCTGGTGGGCGCGTATGTGCGGCACCAGAAAGCTGGACACACATTGACCCTGGCTGGCGTGAATGAGCGCGTCCGCGGCACTTTGAAAGTCACGCAAGTGGAAAACTTCTTTCAGTACACCGATAGTGTGCCGCAGGTTGCATAATTCCCGCTGTTCGTCCCAGGCTGGCCATCTGCGCTTGACATTCGACGCCTGCGTCCAACAGAATCGGATAGTTGGCCTTTCCTGAGCAGAATCGTCTAAGTTTCATCTCCATTTTCGCGAGGTCCTTAATGTTAAGGTTGAGCGTTCTTCTGTCCGCATTCCTTGCTACAGCAGCCGTATTTTCTGTCGCCCAAAGTGCGACCCAGCCGCCAATCTGGGCTTCCAAGCCTGACGTTTCGGCATTCGAAAAAACTGTCAAGGACCGGCTCGCTTCCGCACAGAGTTCAATTGACCAGGTAACCTCGGTTAAGGGATCGCGCACGATCCAGAACACTCTGGTCCCGTTTGACGAGGCCGTGCGCCAGATCAACGCCGCTGGTTATCTCTCCGGCCTCATGCAGCAAGTTCATCCCGACAGCGCCTTCCGCGACAAAGCCACGGAAATGGTGCGACTTTCCAGTGCCGCCCAAACCGCTCTTGCGCTCAACCATGAGGTCTACGAAGCCCTCGCGGGCCTCGACCTCTCCCATGCAGACAGTGCCACACAGTATTACGTGAAGCGGCAACTCCTCGAATTCCGGCTTGCCGGAGTGGACAAGGATGAGGCGACTCGGAATCAGCTGAAGAAATTGAACGACCAGTTGACCGAAGAGCAGTCCATGTTCGACCGCAACATCTCAGACGATCAGAAAAAAGTTGAAGTTACGGATGTTAAAGAACTCGACGGACTTCCCCAGGACTATATTGAGCACCACAAGCCCAGTCCCGACGGCAAGATTTACATCACCACGAACTATCCGGATTTGATTCCGGCGATGACCTTCGCCAAGAGCGGCGAACTGCGCAGCCGACTATTTCTGGCCTTTAACACCCGCGCATACCCAAAAAATCGTGACGTGCTTCAGGCCATGATGAAAACGCGTTATGAAATTGCTACGCTTCTCGGATACTCCTCCTGGGCTGACTACAACGCAGCCGACAAAATGATCAGGACCGGAAATAAGATCGGTGACTTCATCGAAAAAGTTGACGGCGCAGATCGCCCGATCGCTCAGCGCGAATTCGCCATGTTGCTGGCCGAAAAGCAAAAGGCTGATCCGGGTGCGCACGAGATTTTCGACTATGAAAACGGCTACCTGAGCGAACTGGTGCGCCGCGCACAATTCAACTTTGACTCGCAAACCGTGCGCCCGTACTTTCCTTATGACCGAGTGAAGAAGGGGATTCTGGATACTGCTGCCACCCTGTTTCACGTGACTTTCCGGCAGGAGGAGAACGCTGCCGCGTGGGATCCGAGTGTCGAAACTTGGGACGTCCTGGATAAAGGCAAGATGATCGGCCGCTTTTATCTGGACATGCACCCGCGCCCCGGCAAGTTCAGCCATGCTGAAATGGCTCCCGTTCTCGATGGAGTGCTCGGCAAGCAGTTGCCCGAGGCCACTCTGGTCTGCAACTTTGCGGCGCCCGCAGCCGACGATCCCGGCCTGATGGATTACGACGACGTGGTCACCTTTTTCCACGAGTTTGGCCACCTGATGCATCACATCCTGGGAGGCCAGCAGCAATGGGCTGGAATCAGCGGAATCACCATGGAAAGCGACTTCGTAGAAGCGCCCTCGCAGATGCTGGAAGAATGGATGCACAGCCCTCAAGTGCTCGCATCGTTTGCGCGCAACTACAAAACCAATGAACCAATTCCCGCGGAACTGGTCGAGCGTATGAATCGCGCCTCCGCCTTCGGTCGCGGCATCTGGGTCGCGCGGCAAAATTCCTTTACCGCCCTGTCCTATGACATCTACAAACAGAAGCCTCAGGATGTCGATCTCGACGCTGTCACGCTCGGCGATGAAAAGAAGTACACGCCATTTGTCCCGCTCGACGGCACTCATATGTACACCGCCTTCGGCCATCTCGCCGGATACTCGTCTGCCTATTACACCTATCTCTGGGACAAAGTTATTGCCGAGGATTTCTTCGGCCAGTTTGATCATCAGAACTTGTTGGCTGGCCCTGCGCCCATGCGTTATCGCAGGACCGTGCTCGAACCGGGCGGCTCGGTTTCAGCCAACACACTGGTCAAGGATTTCCTTGGCCGCGAGCAGAATATGGGTGCGCTACAGAAGTGGATGGGCCAGGAATTTGAATCGGCCTCGACAGCAGCCGGCGGATCTCAGCACGTTTCGCACTAGTCGGTAAAATCGGAACGTCATTTCACGCGAAATGACAAGAGTAAGGTGACTGTATATCCGCAACCGCCATCTCGTTACCGCGGCTGGTGCAACGTAATCCGCTGGCGGTCATCGGCGCTGTATTCGTAGTTTTCTTTGTTGTGTGCGCGATTTTTGCTCCTTGGCTTGCGCCCGACGACCCCGCCCACATTGATCTGGCCACTCGTCTCGCGCCTCCTTCTTTCCGCCAGATTTGCGGGTCCGATGAACTCGGCCGCGACATCCTCTCCCGCCTGATCTACGGCTCGCGCATTTCAATGATCGTCGGCAGTTGCGTGGTCGCCGCCTCGCTCGGAATCGGACTGGTCATCGGTTCACTCGCGGGATATTACGGGGGCACAATCGATCGCTTCGTAAACGTCATCCTGATGAACGCATTCCTGTCGTTCCCAGGGATTCTGATTGCAATCGCGTTCGTGGCTTTTCGTGGGCCTGGGATTTTTAATCTGGTTCTCGCGCTCTCTATCGGCGGGTGGGTCGGCTACGCGCGCCTCGTCCGCGCGCAGGTGCTGGCTGCGAGAGAAAAAGAATATGTTGAAGCCGCTCGCGCTCTGGGCGCAACTGATTTCAGAATTCTTGCCCGGCACATTCTCCCCAACATCATTCAGCCAGTAATTGTTCAGGCAGCAATTGGAATGGCTGGCGCAATCCTGGCCGAAGCCACGATGAGTTTTCTGGGACTGGGCGTGCCCCCGCCCACCGCGTCCTGGGGAGCGATGCTCAACGACGGCCGCGGCCACTTATTCGACGCCCCGCATCTCGTCATCTTCCCCGCCCTCGCCGTGATGCTTGCCGTGCTCTCCTTCAACTTCATCGGCGACGCACTGCGCGACCTGCTCGATCCGAGATCAAGGATCGAGGCGGGACTGTAATCTCAATCCGACAGCAGATCCTCAAAATCCATCTCTAACTCTTCCTTCATCTCTTGCCCAAGCGACTCGTCCGGCGGATCGCTGTATTCGATCACTCGTACGCCCTGATGATCAATCGCGATATAGGTCGCGTTCTCCTGTGTCCAGCTGCCACTGTTGTAATATTCGACGCCATCGCGTTTCACACTCAGCGCTTGATGCGTGTGTCCGCAAAACACTCGTTGCGCATTCTTCGATTTTCCGTGCACCAGCGCGCCGCTGGCCACTTTGGCCGACAGCCGCAGCCACGCCGTGTCGAAGCGTTCCAGAAATCCGATCATTCGCTTCTTGCCGAAAGAAAACTTTTGCAGGGCAAGATGCAGGCCCGACAAAACCCGGCTGAGAGGAGCATTACGCGTCAAGAACCGGTCGAACTGGTGCCCATGAATTGCAAGGTGACGGATGCCATCGAATTCCCACGTGTATTCCTGATAGACGCGAATGCCCACCAGATGCGACATCACTTGCGACAACCCGTGGTCGTGGTTGCCTTCAACCCACACCACCTCGATCTCGCGCTTGGGATTCGAAAGCTTGCGAATATAGCCGAGAAACCGCCAATGCTCTTTCTTGAGCCGTCCAAAGTTGAGGTCGGAAAAAATGTCACCCAGCAGGATCAAGCGATTGAACGAAGCCGCCTTCAGCATCCGCATGGCCGCTGACGCCCGGCTTACTTCAGAACCCAGGTGCAGATCCGAAATGATAATGGTGTCGGCAAAGATCATCAGGCATAACTCGCTTGAGAAAGTGACGTGATCGAAGCCAAAGCCGTTTTCTCTAAAGCCGAGCTTGTCATTGCCGTTAACCCAACTTCCTTTGCAACCTTGTGTCGCTGCAGAATTAGATCCAGGAACCCGGGAATCTCCAACAGCGCTCGGTTTTCGTACGCTTGCGCATTTGCGCATAGCTCCTCGTAAGCTGAGGGCTCGAGCAATTGCTCAACTCCCTCGCGGATTTGCCGGAAACTCGTTAGTACGATTCCGACCCGCTTCTCGGTGACCCACTGCGCGTTGTAACGCTCCTGCGGCAGAGTTCGTCCATTGCATTCCACGATCACCGGCAGATGAAACTGCAGAGCCTCGCTGATGCTCCCCGGCCCCGGCTTGCCGATGAAGAACGACGACAGCGCCATGTAGAAATCGACATCCTGAGTAAAGCCCTCGACGAACTTCGGAAAGCGCGTCGGCATCGCCTTAATTGCTTTGAGCAGTCTCTGATTTTTGCCGCATATCAGAATCAACTGCAGTTCTGACCTCCCAGCATTCAGCCGCTTCACAATGTCAACCATCGTGCTCGATCCGTGCCCGCCAAACAAAACAATGCCAGCGGGCAGATCATGATCCAGGCCAAGGCGGCTCATCTCCGCAGGCAGATCAACAGAACGCTTCTCGTAAAACTTCGACTTCATCACCATGCCCGACGCCAGAAACACGTGATCGCGATCGTGTCCATGGTCGAACGCCTGCTGCTCCGCTCGTTCTGTCCCGCAGATGAAATATTGCGATTGTCTCTCGATCCAGAAATGCGGCGGATAATCCGCGAAGTCGGTTAGCAGGGTTGCGAAAGCGGTTGCCGGCGTGCTCTCTCGAATGCTGTCCGCCAGCGCACGATTGAAATGAGGGATAACCGACAGCACCAGATCGGTGGGATTTTCTTTCCAATATTTGGCCAGCATCTTCACTGTGGGGCGGTGATACATGGCGATCACACCCTGCAGCACAGGCAGAAGCTGCGGAGTAAGGCGGGTCCAGCCTTTGCGAAGAATCAGATTGTAACCGTCCTGGATGCGAAGGCCGGTCAATTTCTTTAGCACATCCAGTCGATCGAGCAGTTCCTGCAGATTGAGTAATTCAACTTGCCAAGGACGCTGTTGGGTTTCGAGCACGCCCTTGAGTGCTTCCGCGGCACTTCGGTGTCCCCCTCCAGCATCGAAGAAGACAATGGTGATTTTGCGGCTCATCATTACCCCCAGTCACATCTTCGTTCGGACCGCCGGCAAACCATATCTTCCCTCTTCTAGTCTCGCTCGATTCCGAATACCAGATGATTAAAGCGGCGTTAATTTTTCGTGAACTAGTTTTCGCCTCGGTTCTCCCTTTGATTACCAATGTCAGTAGGCAAAAAAAAAGCACGGGCCTGAAGCCCGTGCTTCAGAAATCAACAACCGTCTTAAATCCTCGCGCACACCGACTTCACTTCCGTGTAGTTGTTTAACACTTCGTGACCCATCTCGCGGCCCCATCCGGATTGCTTGTATCCGCCGAAGGGCAGCGCGGCGTCGAAGATGTTGTAGCAGTTGATCCACACCGTTCCGGCGCGCAACAACTCAGCCGTTCGATGCGCTTTGCTGATGTCCTTCGTCCAGACACCAGCGGCAAGGCCATACACGTTATCGTTGGCACGAGTCACGAACTCTTCTGGATCTGTGAACGGCAACGCTGCCACTACCGGTCCAAAGATTTCCTCTTGCACCACTTTCATATCGTCTTTGGTATTGACCAGCACCGTCGGCTCGACGAAATAGCCCTTGTCGCCAGCCTTTTTTCCGCCGGCCAGAGCCTTCGCGCCTTGCGAGAAGCCAGAGTCCAGAAAGCCGCAAACTCGCGCCAGTTGTTCCTCTGAGACCAGCGGTCCCATGTCGGTTGAAGCATCGAGTCCCGGTCCGACTTTGATCTTCTTCGCAGCTTCGGCCACGCCCTCGACCACTTGATCGAATACGGGTTGCTCAATGTATAACCGCGATCCAGCACAGCAGCATTGGCCATGATTAAAGAAGATGGCGCTGGCAGCTCCGGGAATCGCCGTCTTGAGGTCCGCATCTTTGTAAATTACGTTCGGTGACTTGCCGCCAAGTTCGAGCGAGACCTTCTTCAGATTGCCCGTCGCCGCATGAACGATCAGTTTGCCAACCTCGGTCGATCCCGTGAACGCGATCTTATCCACATCATTGTGCGCGGCAAGAGCAGCGCCCGCGGTTTCGCCGTAGCCCGGAACGATGTTTACCACACCTTCCGGGAATCCGGCTTCCACGATGAGTTCGCCCAATTTCAGCGCGGACAGCGGCGTCTGCTCTGCCGGTTTCAGCACGACGGTGCATCCAGTCGCGAGCACTGGCCCAAGTTTCCAAGCCGCCATCAGCAATGGGAAGTTCCACGGAATAATTTGCCCGACAACCCCAACCGGCTCACGCAATGTGTAAGCGAGATATCTTGCCTTGGGTGTATATGGCACCGACAGCGGAATCGTGTTGCCCTCAAGCTTTGTTGCCCATCCCGCCATGTAGCGGAACAGTTCCGCTGCAAGCGGAACATCAGCGGCGCGCGCCACCGTCAGCGGCTTGCCGTTATCCAGCGACTCCAGGTAGGCAAACTCTTCCAGGTGCTCATCGATCAAGTCACCGAGCTTCCAGATCAGCCGCCCACGCTGGCTGGCCGTCATCTTGCGCCACGGGCCTTCGAAAGCTTTTCTCGCAGCTTTTACGGCGAGATCGATATCGGCCTTGTCACCTTCAGCCACCTGCGCGAGAACTTCGCCGGTCGAAGGATCATAGGTCGGAAACGTTTTGCCGGAAACTGCTTCCACCCAGTTTCCATTGATTAACATCTTGCGCGGCTTTTCGAGAAAACTGACCACGCGAGGATCGACTTGCGCGAGAGAAATAGTAGCCATACGGCCTCCTGAGTGTCAGGCTGGTTTGAATGCTGCGAAGCTTCGAGCGCGCGTAACGGCTCCATGCTAGTCCTGCAGAACGGTGGAAAGCAAACCGCTGGCGTTCCTCTCTGCCCTCACTCTCGAAGCCATTTCAAGTGATCGCGGTAGGAACCATTGTTCAGCTTCGGTGGTTACACGGCGTTAGACACTTCCTTCACGCGCTCGGCGCTAGATTGTGCGCACAACCGGGAAGAGCACCACCTAAGTGCCTGATTCTTAATAAAATCCAGGTCTTGACATGATATTACATATTGCAATATAAATATTGCGATACGGAATATGACCGTTGCCGAGAAAATTCGTTACCTGCGCGAAGTTGAGGGATCTCTGCGCGGACTGAATCGTCCCATCACGCAGCTGGAGCTGGTCAGCGCGGTGCGCAAGGAACTCGGCAAAAGCATCAGCCAGTCGTATATCTCGCAGATCGAGAGCGGCTCGCGACCCCACATGACGCAGTCCACACGTTCCCTGCTGGCGAAATTTTTCAAGATCCATCCCGGATTTCTGGTGGATGACCCCGAGGGTTATCACACGGAATTGACTTCCGATCTGCGGACCGTCGAAGGCAAGCTAGACGTCTGGCTGTTACAAGGCTCGGAGCGTTTTGCCAACGATCCTGAGTTGAGTGAAGTTTTACTGAAAGCTGCACGAGAAAAAGACACGCGCAAATGCATGTTGCTGCTCGGGGCCATTCTGGAAACACCGGGACTGGCAGATCGTCTGCTCGAAGCCCTGCAACCGCAAGCCGCCAATGGCCGCAACGGAAAAAGAGGAGGCCGCTTATGACGTGGGCTGATTTCTATCTCGTCTGTTTTGTCGTCGGGCTTTTTCTCAGTGTGCTGATGTTCCTCGCCGGCGGCACGCACTTGCACATTCCGCATTTTCATGGACACGCGCTGCCTGCTCACATTCATGGCGCAGCACACGCGCCCACAGCACACGGGGGACACGACGTTCAGCTCTCGCCCTTCAACCTGATCTCGCTCACCGCGTTTCTGGCGTGGTTCGGAGGCACGGGATATCTGCTGACTCGCCATTCCACAATCTGGTTTTGGGCAGCGTTGGGAATTTCGCTGTTGAGCGGCACCGGTGGCGCGGCGATCATTTACCTGTTTCTCACTCGTGTTCTCAGCTCTCCCGATGAAGTACTCGATCCAGCCGACTTCGAGATGGTCGGCGTACTCGGCAGGCTTTCTATGCCCATTCGCGAAGGCGGCACCGGAGAACTGGTCTACTCACAAGCTGGAACCCGCCGGGTATGCGGGGCGCGCGTGGAAGAAGGTTTAGCCATCGCGAAAGGGACAGAAGTCGTGGTCACGCGCTATGAGCGAGGTATCGCCTATGTACGCCCGTGGTCGGAGATGGCGGGCGAGGATGCTGAAATTGAGGTAGCCGGCGCGGAAGACATCAACGAAACGAGGCCGCAATGACTAACTTCGCCGAAGAGCAGCATGGATCAATCATGTGGGCGATGGTGATGATCGTCCCGGCATGCGGAATGTTATTGTTCGCCGGAAACGTGCCGCTGGCTGCAATACGCCTGACGCTGATCGTTAGTTCCATCATTCTGTTCGCGGCCGCGGCGATGGCGTGGAGCGGATTTCATTATTCTTTCAGTCCCGCCGGCATCGAGATTCGCACTCTGGGATTTCGCGTGCGCTCAGTTTCCGCTGCCGATATCCGCAGTTACGCAGTCGGTCGCTGGAATGTAATAGGCGGTTATGGCATCCGCGGGCTGGGCAATCGCCGTGCCTACGTGTGGGGGACCCGCGGCGTTCGCATTAAGACAACGCAGGGCGAAGTCTTCCTGGGCCACAGCGAGCCCGAGAAGATTATTCGCGACCTGGATATCGTGACCCACAACCACGAAGCAAGCGAAGCCCGCGTTCATTTCTGACCCTGTGCTTGCTTGGTGGTTGATGATTTTCGCGTTGCGCGAGGAGGCAATATGTTATTCGGGCTACCAATTGAAGTATGGGTATTCATTGGGTTGGGCTTTCTGGTCTTCATGCTGCTCATGAGCGGGCTGGCCAGGCTTTACAGAAAAGCGGGACCACACGAGGCCCTCGTCGTTTACGGATTTCGCGCCAAGAGAGTGGTGGTTGGCAGGGGCACGATCGTGTTCCCCATGATGGAAAACTGCCACGAACTGTCTCTAGAGCTGATGTCCTTTGACGTTGCGCCGCAGCAGGACCTCTACACCAAGCAAGGTGTGGCAGTCACAGTTGAGGCGGTCGCGCAAATCAAAGTCAAGTCTGACACCGAATCGATCTGGACGGCATCCGAGCAGTTCCTCACCAAGTCAGACCAGGAACGGGAAGGGCTTATCAAGCTGGTGATGGAAGGCCACCTGCGCGGCATTATCGGCCAGCTCACGGTCGAAGAAATTGTCAAGCAGCCGGAGATGGTCGGCGACCGCATGCGTTCAACCTGCGCCGACGACATGAACAAGATGGGCCTTGAAGTCATCTCGTTTACCATCAAAGAAGTGCGCGACAAGAACGAATACATCATCAACATGGGGCGTCCCGATGTTGCTCGCATCAAGCGTGATGCCGACGTCGCCGCTGCTGAAGCGGATCGCGATACGGCGATTCGCCGCGCTCTTGCCACCCGGGAAGCCGCGGTAGCAAAGGCTCAAGCCGATCAGGACCGCGTACTCGCCGAAACTCTGTCTCTCGCCAAGCAAGCCGAAGCGACGCGCGACCTTGAAGTAAAGCGCGCGCAGTTCCTGGAAGTCACAAAACGTCAACAGGCGCAGGCCGACAAAGCCTATGACATTCAGACCGCCATCATGCAGCAGCAAGTGACGGCTGAACAGGTGAAAGTGCAGCAGGTGGAAAAAGAACAGCAGGTCAAGGTGCAGGAAGCGGAAATTAATCGCCGCCAGAATGAATTGATCGCGACCGTGCTGAAGCCGGCGGAAGTCGAGCGCCAACGGATCGAAACGCTCGCCGCAGCCGAAAAGCAACGCCTCATCGCCGAAGCTGAAGGACACGCGTCTTCGATTCGGGCCCAGGGCGAAGCGGAATCGGAAATCATCTTCAAGAAAGGCGAAGCCGAAGCCAAGGCCATGAACGTGAAAGCCGAGGCTTACCAGGAATACAACCAGGCGGCCATCTACGACAAGCTGCTTACCAGCTTGCCGGAAGTGGTCCGCGCGATGGCGGCTCCGCTGGCCAACGTGGACAAGATCACCGTGGTCTCGACCGGCAACGGCGACGCTACGGGGATGAACAAAATCACCGGCGATCTCACGAAGATGGCAGCGCAGGTTCCCGCGCTGTTCGAAACGCTCTCGGGCATGAGCATGTCCGACTTGCTCTCGAAGGTGCGCGGGATTGGCGACAAATCTCCGAAGCCGCCAGACGCGCTGCCGCCGAGCAAGACCAACGGAAAGTAGCACGAACCGTGTGGGTCGGACATTCGTGTCCGACCTGCATTTGGAGCTGAATATGAAACGACCATCAATGCAAATCGGACTGGGTATCGCG
>DATJHT010000164.1:0-46253 GCA_035493765.1 Terriglobales bacterium | reverse complement strand
CCGAGTTCTTTGGTCAGGTTCGCCCAGCCATCCCAATCGTTTTCGGCGAGGCCGTCTTCGAGCGAGACGATGGGATAGTCGTTCACCCACTTGGAGTAGAAGCGGACCATGTCATCCGAGCTCTTAGAAGATTTGTCGGATTTTTTGAAGACGTATTTGCCGTCCTGGAAAAACTCGCTGGATGCGGGATCGAGCGCGATGGCGATTTCTTCGCCGGGCTTGTACCCGGCCTGGGTGATAGCTTCGAGAATGACTTCGATGGCCTCGGTGTTCGATTTCAGAGACGGGGCAAAACCGCCTTCGTCGCCGACTGAGGTGTTATAGCCGCGCTTCTTCAGGACGCCTTTCAGCGTGTGAAAAACTTCGACGCCCCAGCGCAGGGCTTCGGAAAATGACGGAGCGCCGACGGGCATGGCCATGAATTCCTGGAAGTCAACGCTGCTATCGGCGTGCGCGCCACCGTTGAGGATGTTCATCATCGGCGTTGGCAGTGTGTTTGCGCCAGCGCCCCCCAAATAGCGATACAGGGGAAGATCGAAGTAATGCGCAGCGGCCCGCGCCGCTGCCATCGAAACCGCAAGAATTGCGTTTGCGCCGAGGCGGCCTTTGTTTTCGGTCCCGTCAAGTTCGATCATCTTCTGGTCGAGTGCACGCTGGTCAGCGGCATCATCTCCGCGCAAGGCATCGGCAAGTTCGCGATTCACATTTTCAACCGCCTTCAGGACGCCCTTGCCGACGTACTTCTGCTTGTCTCCATCACGCAACTCGACCGCCTCGTGCTCGCCCGTCGAGGCGCCGCTGGGGACGATTGCTCGGCCCTTGGAACCGTCGTCCAGCCAAACCTCAGCTTCGACCGTGGGATTACCGCGTGAGTCCAGCACCTGCCGGCCTCGAATTTCAGTAATGCTGCTCATGATTGCCTTCCCTCTTTCTTAAAAAAGATGACCTTAGGAGGGTCATTTGCCACAACCCGTGTAAGCAGAATCGAAAGCTAAGAGTTCCCCGTCAGGTATCCGCCACTTGCACATTCGCGAGCCGTGGCTTGGTGGGAATTCGCGATTATAAATGATTGTGCCGCTCTGTCATGGTGATTGACTCACGGCAAATGCCGGTTCCTCGAACCAAACGGTCCTCGGAATGACATGGTTTAAAACTTAGCCGATCGCGGTTGGCTGATGGCTTCTTGTTACAATGCAGTCAGTCCCAATCGCCATGAAATGCCCATTTTGCGGCTTTGCCAATGACAAGGTCGTGGATTCGCGCGAAAGCAAAGAAGCCGATTCCATACGGCGAAGGCGCGAGTGTCTGAAGTGCGAGAAGCGCTTTACTACTTACGAGCGCATTGATGAAATTCCTTACATGGTGGTCAAGAAAGACGGCCGGCGGGAGAAGTTTGACCGTCAAAAAGTTCTTAATGGTTTGCTGCGCGCCTGCGAAAAACGCCCCGTCCCCATCAGCAAACTCGAGCAAATCGTAAACGAAGCCGAAGGATTCGTAATCGAGTCGCCCGAACGCGAGCGCAAGACCAGCGAAGTGGGCGAACTGATCATGAACCGTCTGCGGCGATATGACAAAGTTGCGTACGTGCGATTTGCATCCGTCTATCTCGATTTCAAAGATGTGCAGGAATTCATGGCCGAACTGAAAGATCTGCTCAAGACAAAAGAAGCGGGAGAGCCACAGGCGAAAAGCGCGGCGAAGCCTATGTGAAAAGCCGCAGTACGATCTTCAAAGATTCAACTCCCCGAATCAATTCTCATGACCCACAACATTACACTTATCCCCGGCGACGGTATCGGCACAGAGGTTACTCAGGCAGTAGTCCGCATTCTTGAAGCCACAGGACTCAAATTTGAATGGGAAACCGTTCAGGCGGGCGCCGAGGCTTTTGAGAAATACAAGGAATACATCCCGAAGGAACTTACGCAATCCATCGAGCGCACTCATGTCGCTCTGAAGGGTCCGATCACAACGCCAGTGGGCGGCGGCTTTGCCAGCATCAACGTGCAACTGCGCAAGCAGTTCGATCTCTATGCGAACTTCCGTCCGGTGCGCAATCTGCCGCACATTCCGACGCGCTATCCCGATGTTGACCTGGTCATCGTGCGCGAGAATACCGAGAGCCTTTACTCCGGACTGGAGCACGAAGTCGTCCCCGGAGTGGTGGAGAGCCTGAAGATTATCACTGAAAAAGCTTCGACCCGCATTTCACGTTTCGCCTTTGAATACGCCCGCAAGAACCAGCGCAAGAAAGTCCACGCCATTCACAAAGCCAACATCATGAAGTTGTCAGACGGCCTGTTTCTGCGTTGTTCGCGCAACGTGGCCAAAGAGTATCCCGAAATCACTTACGGCGAGCACATCGTGGACAACACCTGTATGCAACTGGTCATGAACCCATACCAGTACGACGTTATGGTGATGGAAAATCTTTACGGCGACATCATCTCCGACCTTTGCGCCGGACTAGTCGGAGGGCTCGGCCTTGTGCCCAGCGCGAATCTGGGCGAACACTGCGCGATTTTCGAAGCTGTCCACGGTTCCGCGCCTGATATCGCAGGCAAAAACATGGCCAACCCGACTGCCCTGTTGCGCTCGGCTCTGCTGATGCTCCGGCATATCGGTGAACCGGAAGCTGCACTCAAGATCCGCAATGCTTTGGAAAAGGTTTATCGCGATCGCGACAAATTGACGAAAGACGTCGGCGGTAAGGCAGGAACCTCAGAGTTCGCCGACGAAGTGATCAAGGCGATGCAGAGCAACTAACAAATCAGTTTGAACTCTGCACCACCATACTATCGTCCACCCAAAGATGGGGCGGCGCGCCAGGCGCTGAGGTGTCTGCGGTCACGCGAAAACTGCCGCCGGTGATATCGACACCATAGGTGTAGGGATCGCGGGCGCCGCGAATGCTCATGTACTTGCCCGAAGTCAATTCATCGAGCGATGCGTATCTTCCCTGCTCGGCATTGAAGGCGCGCTCGGCATTCGCAATTGCAATCAGGTCGTTCTTCACGCCGATTACATTCACTGTCGCCTGGGGATTGGCGTTTGGCGCCAATCCGGAAACGCTTTGCGCCTGACGCGAATAAATAAACACTCCGATCGCCATCGCAATGACCATGGCGAGAAGCCCAAAGGTGCCGCGCATATCTTCCTCCTGAATAGTCAATTGCACAGCCGAATCGCACCCGTCGCAAGTAACCAGAGTGTTTGAACCTCGCGTGCGCGAGCACTGGCCTTGTCGCCGGATTATCCGCCAAACCTCTGTTCACGCTGATAAAATAGCTGGTTCTCAGGAGAGCCTTTTTTGACGTCAGAATCTGTGAGCTACAACCCCTGGCATCATCGGATTGCCGTCTTCATCGCGGTTGCCACTTTTTTCGTCATCATCGCCGGGGCGCTGGTAACGAGTGAAGATGCCGGCCTTTCCGTCCCCGACTGGCCGACCTCCTATGGACATTTCCTCCGTCTTCCGCCCTGGGTTGGCGGCATTGTTTTCGAACACAGCCACCGCATGATCGCGTTCTTCACTGGAACCTGCACGCTGGTGATTGCATTCTGGACATTATTCGTGGAACGCCGCCGCTGGATGAAAGTTCTGGCATTCGGCGCGCTGGCCACCATTATCGTGCAGGGAATTTTGGGCGGCGTCACCGTTCTGCACTTCCTGCCACCTGCGGTCTCAACTGCGCATGCCGCCATTGCGCAGACGTTCTTCTGCATCGCGGTGGCTATTGCCATATTCACGGGACGCCAATGGGTCGAAGAATCTCCGCGGCCTGTCGCGGATACCGGCCATCCCGCGCTTCTGGTTCTGTGCTTCTATTCCATTTTCATTCTTTATGTGCAGTTGATTCTCGGGGCAATGTTCAGGCATCGCGGAATGCCCTGGTGGCCGCACGTGCTTAACGCAATCTCGGTTACGGCAATCCTGGCGTGGACAGGCGTTCGTGCCATGCGCTTCCGAGAGATCCCCGCCGTCAGACGCCTGGGAATGCTCGTGCACTCGCTCTTGCTGGTGCAGATCCTGCTGGGATTCGCCTCTTTTTACACGCGGGTCGTGCTGGGCGCTGATGCCGCTCAGCCCGAACTCCCCATGATCGTTTCGACGGTGGCGCATGTTGCAGTTGGGGCGCTGCTGCTGGCCACGACGGCGGTCTTGACCATTCAGGTGTGGAGGCACGTCACCGTGCGGCAAACCCATGCGGCAGTTGAGGGAACCAGAATTACAGCGTAAGCAGTTTCCGGCTTATTTTCCTGCACCCTGGCTCTGCATTCTTGCCTTCTCGAACTCGTCGCCTTTTTCCCATCCCACTAATTTTGGCTGCGATGCCGCTGCCCAGCCCAGCGCGAAGCCAAAGCGGGCCATCGCCGCGTCCCCGGTGAAGTCCATACT
Source organism: Terriglobales bacterium (assembly GCA_035493765.1). Lineage (GTDB taxonomy): Bacteria > Acidobacteriota > Terriglobia > Terriglobales > Acidobacteriaceae > Gp1-AA145. The sequence continues at coordinate 41,854 of DATJHT010000164.1, read as the reverse complement.
CGGGGTGTACTCGTCGCTCGGCTGGTGATATTGCTTGTTGGTATAGTCTTCCGCCTGCTGCAATCCCCACTCGGTGTTGTGCCCCTTATACTTCATGCCTTCGTTGATGGAAAACGCGGGTACACCTACGCGCGCGAAACTGAAATGGTCCGAGCGATAGTAATGGCCGGCCTCGGGATGCGAATCCGGCCGGATCGCGAGACGAAACTCTTTCGCCATGGCTTCCACCGTGGGATAGAAATTAGTGCGCTCGGATCCCGAAACTTCTACTTCTTCGGGAGCACCCAGCGGAGGGATATCATCGAAATTCAGGTCGAGCGAAATCTTCCCGGCCGGAACCGGCGGATGCTTGCCCATGTATTCCGAACCCAGCAAACCCTGCTCTTCAGCGGTTACCGCTGCAAAGAGAACAGAACGTCGAGGCCGGGCCTGGGATTGCGCAAATACCCGCGCTAGTTCGAGCACAATGCCACAACCCGTGGCGTTGTCACGGGCGCCGTTGTAAATGTTGTCTCCTGGCATGTCGGGACGAATGCCGAGATGATCATAGTGCGCGCTGTAGATTACGGCTTCACTGCTTAGCTTCGGATCGGCCCCAGGCAGCATAGCGACAACATTTCTCGAGGAGAAAGGCCGGATCTTACTGACCATGTGCGCCTTCAACTTCGCCGGCAGCGTCACGGGATGAAAGCTGCGCGACTGCGCGTCCTCCATCATTTTCTTGAGGTCAAGCCCCGAATTCTGCGCCAGCCTTCGCGCAACATCCAGTTGAATCCAGGAAGCCGCTTTCAGTTGTGGCGCGTCACTCTTTAGAAACGACTTTTCGCCGGAATTGGAGTTGCGCACTACTTCCCACGGATAACTGGCCATTTCCGCCTTGTGAATCAGGATCGCGCCCACGGCACCGCGACGCGCGGCTTCTTCGTACTTGTACGTCCAGCGGCCATAGTAAGTGAGTGCCGGCCCCTTGAAAAAATTCGGATCGTTCGAACTGGGCTCGTTCACCAACATCAGCAAAACTTTGCCGCGAACGTCAACGCCTTTGTAGTCGTCCCACTGATACTCGGGCGCGTCAATCCCATATCCGACATAAACGATAGGAGCGTCAATGTCGTCGGAGGCATGTTGCGTCTGGTCGTAAGCCACGTAGTCATCGAGAGGCTTGAGCTTCTGGGTGTCGCCTTTGCTCGGAACGAGGTCGAATGTTGTTTCCGCTCCGGGAGTGATGCCAACAAAAGAGACTTGCTGGAAAAACGTTCCGTTGTCACCCGCCGCCTTCAGACCGTCAAGCCAGAACTGTGTGGCGATATATTCCGCGGCTATATCTCCGCCGCGCTGGCCGGTGCCTCGTCCTTCCAGCAGATCGTGCGACAGAAAACGCACGTGGGCGCGAATGTGCTCAGGATCAATCTTCTGCAGGGCAGAAATTGCGGCGGGGGGAAGATGGGCGGATGCCGACACTTCAGCGGCAGGCTTGCGGGCGGCCCGGGCAAATGACAACGAGATGACTAGGATTGGCACAACGGCAACCACGATCTTGCGCATTCAGGCGGACTCCTGTTCGGGACGTGAACGGGATATTGTACGGGAAGAATGGAACGCAGAAGTAAGAAGAGCCCTCAAAGGCAGAGTTTAGAAGTCAGGATGCAGAAGCGAACTCACAATCGAGACAAAATGGTTTCATTTCTGCATTCTGCTCCTTACTTGCGCATTTGCATGGTTTGTCCGCGACCGCGGACTAGTTTCGGGAGCTTCAACCGGCGCGGAAATCCGCGACCTTCTCACTGGGCTGAAAGATCGGCTGCGGGGACGCGTTCGTAAGCGAAGCCGCCCGGCTGGCAATCTCTTCGAATTCTTTTTTCACCCAGCTGACGTCGGAAATTTCAATCTCACCGTCTTCTGAAATCCAGAAGGCAGTCGGCACGGTAGTCAGCCCGTACGCGTTCGATACGGGAAAGGTATTCGTGTCATCCAGCAGGACCGGAAATGTGACCCCAAACTTGCGCACAAATTCGACGGTGTCGCGGTGGTTGTTCTGCGAAATTCCGACAATCGTGAGCTTCCCGCCTCCATAGGCTTTGTAAATACGTTCGAAATATGGCAGAGCGTACTGGCACACCGGGCAGGAAATCTTGAAGAAGATGGCAAGTACCGGCCCACTGATTAGCGCGTCTTGCAGCGAGAATTTCGCTCCGTCCAGCGTGCTCAACTCAATCTCTGGCGCTTTGGCTCCTGCGGTCAGTGCAGCCATCGTTCTAATTCCTCCGAATAAACTGCGCAGCCATTTCATGGTCGGCCTCGCAACTTGTTATTAGATGACTCCAGCACGGCCGAGGATTTTTCTCGTCAAGCCGGTGATAGGGATTGCGCTCAGCCGCGAAATCTTCAGCCATCGGCCAGAGGCCGCGTCGCCCCTCCAGCTCACAACTTTAACTTTGAAATCCGTTACAGTGATCGAGTGCTTCACCGTGAATAGCAACTCGTTAGCAGCGTTTAGCGAAGTCGCTTCCGGCAACTCCCACATTGCGGGCATGAGAGTCTGGCCAATTGGCCGCCTCACTAATAGAACCGAGTCTCCGCGAAGGGACAGCGTATAGGTTACTTCACGTTGAAACTGGCGAGGTCTGCTTTTCAGCGTCTGGCCGCGGCCCCGAGTTCGACAGAATTTTTGTATGGGACAAACCGCACAGTGCGGCTCATCTGGCAGACACAGGGTTGCACCCAACTCCATCATTGCCTGATTGAAATCACCCGGCCGACGTGGGTCGAGCAGAGTTTGCGCGACTGACCACAATTTTGCGTCCCGCATCACGCGCCCCAGCAATCGTGTAAGAACGCGCTGGACATTGCCATCCACAACCGCAACCGCTTCCCCGTATGCAATGCTTGCCACGGCTGACGCGGTGTATCTGCCAATACCGGGCAACGCCTGCAAATCCTCGGACGACCTTGGGAGTTCGCCCTTTCGTTCGCTTACGATCAATTTCGCGGTCGCATATAGATTCCGCGCCCGGCGATAGTATCCCAACCCGCTCCATTCGGCCAACACCGATGCCTCTTTCGCCCTCGCCAGATCGAGCACAGAGGGAAATCGCTGCAAGAATCTCTGATAACGTTTGATGACTACCGCGACACGAGTCTGTTGCAGCATGACCTCAGAAACCAAAATGCGATAAGGATCTTTGGTGTTGCGCCACGGCAGGTCGCGCCCGTTCTTCCCGTACCAGGAGAACAAGGCCCGGCGGAGGTGCGGCAAGTCCCGGACTGCCAATCGAACGGACATAGTGACCGGATTGTAATCCAGTGACACCCGAGGTGATACGACTCATTCCTGATTGACCCTGCCTGCCCTCCGCGGAATAATGCATATGGCTGATCGCGTCGCCATCAGTCAAACACAGGAGTTTAATAGCATGACCGACTTTAGCCAGGCCAGCGCGCGTGTGAACAAAGCTGTCGGCGAAACTACGGAACGCATTGAAAAAGAAACGGCGGAATTTATCAAGTACCTCAACGACGAGGTCGTGCCCGCAGTTCGTCAGCACTCAACTAAAGCCCTGCGCATCGCCGCCGAAAAACTGACGGACTTTGCCAATTACATGGAAAAACATTCGACCACCGCTCCCAAATGAAGACTGCCGTTGTCCTGCCTTTATTGCTGGTGATTCTGGTCGGCTGCTCGCATAAGCGAGTCGCAGTCTCTGTGCCACAAGCGCCTCCGCCGGCGCAGACCGAGCGTCTGCCAGGATCGGGAAACTCCGGGCCACAAACAAACAGTGACGAAACCGAGTTCCCTCCAGATGCCAAACCGCTGTGGTCCGAAACCGGGATTGCCAGTTGGTATGGCGCGCCGTATCACAATCGGCGAGCTTCTAACGGCGAGGTCTATGACATGCACGCCATGACTGCGGCGCATCGCACGCTGCCTCTGGGAACGATTGTTCGCGTCACTGATACCAAAACGGGATCAGCGGTTTTGGTGCGGATTACCGATCGCGGACCGTTCATCGAAGGCCGCATCATCGACCTGTCGCGATCGGCAGCGGAAAAGGTCGGCATTGTCCAGCGCGGAACCGCCGAAGTCAGGATCGACGTTTTGAAAACGCCATCCCCGATGGTCACCGGCGGACGATGGGCGGTGCAGATTGGCGCCTTCCAACGCGAGAAAGTAGCGCGGGAGCTGGCCGCGCGTCTGTCCCGACGGTATCGTACCGCAAATGTTTTGACGTTCAACAGCCCGGTGGGAGACTGGTGGGTGCGAATCCGCGTCAAAGGCGACTTAAGGGCCCGTGCCGAAGAAGTTTTGCACGACACCACGACCAGCGAAGGCGCAATTTTTCTGGTAAGACTGGATTGAAGTGATTCAATTATTGAAAACACGCGCTGGCCGCTGCTAAGGACGACACATGGAAAGCTGCCTTTTCTGTAAGATTATTGCCGGAGAGATACCATCCAGGAAGGTTTATGAGGACGAGCATACCTTTGCTTTTGAGGACATCGATCCGAAGGCCCCGACGCACGTGCTGGTTGTCCCGAAAAAGCACATTGAGGGCTTGAACACGGCTGCCGGCAATGAGGCGGAAATCGTGGGCCGTTGCCATTTAACCGCAGCGAAAATCGCGCGTGAACGTCAAATAGAAGAGGGCTATCGGACGGTCCTGAACGTGGGCCCGAAATCCGGTCAATCGGTGTTTCACTTACATGTTCACCTGCTGGGCGGGCGCGACCTGCGCTGGCCTCCGGGGTAGAATAGAGCGAAGCCGGAGTGGCCGTATGTTTGAAATCCCGCCAGTTCGCAATCGCAAATATAGCGTCGCATTACTCTCATCTTTCGTAATTCACTGCGCGGTTGTCTTCTTATGGCTGCACCGCGCTCCCATGTTCGTGCGGGCTTCGTCGGTTGCCTGGGGGCAGCACGGACGATCTCAGGCCTTGGTTTATGTTCCGAGTCCCGCAGAGCGTCCTGTGCTTCAGAAGCAACCGATTCGCATTGTCAAACACAAGGCAGCCCAACTACCGGCGCCCACGCCTGCTGAATCAGCTCGATCCGGCACACCCTCTGGATCACTCGCGCAAGGTCCGGGGTCGGGCATCGAAGCTAAGCCCGCGATCCCGCTGGTGTTTCCTGATCCGGCGGTTTTTCCGTGGCAGTTAAAGGGTTTGCAGGGCGACGTGATCGTGGAAGTCACGATCGACGAGCAGGGGCAGGTGACGGCGATGAAGATACTGCAGTCACTGCAAAACGATATTGATGAGAAGGTATTAGCCACGCTGCGGGGATGGCGCTTCCGACCGGCGAGTATGGACGGAGTGGCTATAAGCTCGCGTCAAGACGTTCATTTTCACTTTCCTGGTTGAGATTGCACTCAACCAGGCAGCCGGCTACTGGATGACTTCGTCGTCCGCCGCTCCGTGCCGGCGCAGCAATTGAGGCAGGTTCTGCGAGAAAGCCGAGCGTGGCAGCACCATGTCGCAACCGACTTCATGCGCCTTCTGCTTCAAATCTCCCTGCACGTGTGAAAGAAAGCCGATCACCGACGTCTTCTTCAATTTGTTTTTCAGCTTTGGAATGAGCGAGAGCGGCTTCACGCTGTTGCTGTTCAGGTCGAAGATGATCAGAGACGGTTTTTCCTCTCCGTTCTGTTTTATCCGATCGCTCAGGTCGGTTTCAGATTTCACGAACTCAACTTTAACGTTGAGCTTGCGGGCGGTTTCCTGAATCTTCGCCTGGAAGAACAGGTCGTCCACAAAGCCGAAAATGCGCGAGGTCGCGTCTTCGCGTACCGGCAATGGCTCCGGGTCGGCCTGAGGGTAGTTCGCCGAAAAGCCGGGCCGCTGGCGTCCGGGTCGCGAACCGTTGTTACCGCCGGCCAAGGCCGCCCGATAGCTGTGGTCCATGGGTGCGCTGTAAACGCCGCCATGCTGCTGATCGCGTCCGGGGCGTCCGCCGCCACCGCCGCCGGGATTGCTTCCACGGGGACGACGACCACGCCGCCGCCTATTTCTCCCTCCTCCACCGGAGGGGCGTCCTGGTCCTGCATTCATATTGTTTTCAGTTTCCTAGTCCGTTGGTGCGGACCCTTTCGTTGACTCTGAACTCGCCGCTTCGCCATGGCCAAAAGCCGCGCGGATGCACGTAGCATGCGGAAAAACACATTTGCGGCTGGAACTCTTTTTTAATTGATCTCTGTCCGTTATGCGCCTGGAGCCATGCGGCGCGGGAGGCCTGCCAAGGGGGCATGGCCGCTGGGAACACAGCTATGTTACCGCGCTCCACCGTGGCGAAGCAAGTCCTAAGTCGCTTGAGTTTTACACAGAAGTAACGGTATGCATTCGAACAGATACCCGCGTCGTTCTTCTGTACTGCGCAGACTAATCACGGCTACGGCAGAACCTGGTACATGGCCATCATTCCGGCCTCCATGTGGTCGCTCACATGGCAGTGATACATCCAGGTGCCAACATCGTCAGGAACCATGTCGGCTGTGACCATCTGCGCGGGAGAGAGAAAGAGCACATCGGTGCGTTGTCCGTTCACCGTCACTACGTTTCCGTGCCAATGAGGAGTGTGAAAGTTGAAGCCATTGCCCAGGCTGATGAGGTACCAGCGCACGTGATCGCCTTTGTGCATGGTCATCATCGGCATATTTCCGAAAAGATACCCGTTGATAGTCGCACGAATATTTGCGGAAACGAAGCCGCTACCAACGATGGAAAAATTGCCGTCCGCATCGGTCGGGCTGCTGTCCAACTTCTTAACTGTCTTCGGCTCCGTGGTGTGGGCTTCGATGTTGTGGTCCAGATACCAGCTGTTGTTTTCGTCGATGATGAAGAACGAAGTCACGAACTCGCGGTCAACGTCTTTGGGAGTGCCATCAGGACGAGCCATGCCTTTTTTGGTGATAATGATGGACCCAATGAGTCCTGCGTTGGTGTCGTGGCCTTCAAAGTTGTGGGAGTGATAGAGCCATACCACAGAGCTGGGATCGTTCGGGCCAGGTCCGGAACGCTCGGGTACCTGCCAGGTATACGTGTGAGTACCTCCGGCAGGGACAACTCCGTTGTGACTCGGATCGTTAGCGCCGTCGTTGTAGTAAGAGCCTTCTGAAGACTTTTCGTAGAAGACGCCATGCGGGTGCATGCTGTAACTTTTGGTTCCATTGTTCTTGAAGAAGACCTGAATCGTGTCGCCGACTTCGGCGTGCAGTGCCGGGCCAAGCAGTCCGAGGTGCTCCCACTCGGGCGTTCGCTTCTTCAAAGTAGTAAACGTTCCGTCGGTGTATTCGCGGTAAACCGCTTTGCGATATATATGCCCGATCTGATGCTTGTCGGACTCGAAGTACATTTTCGAATTCTTATCGAAAGGCATCCCCATCATCTTGTCCATGCCCATGGGGGTATAGTCCCAATCGACTTCATCTACTGCGATGTAATAGGTGCGGGTTTTTCCGTCGGCAACTGCAAAAGAAGCAAAACAGGTAAGCAGGACAAGGGCACACGCTGGCATCAGCGCCGGGCGCAACAAATTTTTCATTGGACGAAACTCCGTGGCGAAGGAATATAGCTGGAAGCAGTGTACATCTCCCGCGCAGAACTTCAAGCAATTGTGTCCTGAATCGAAACTCAGGGCTGTTTGTCGCCTTGGCGCTACGTCGAGCAAGCGAACGCACTGAAGGAGTTTTATGTTGCGAGCTTGACCGGTGGCCAAGCTCGCGATACTCCCTTAAATAGCGCTGTGGTTTTTTCCAGGCGTTTCACTCCATCGTGGATCGCGATCCGATGAGGTTCGCTCTCATCTCCGTAACCCTCCCACAATGAGACCCCAGCGTAGGCGCCATCTTTCCGCAGAATGTAAAAGACCATGTCCACAAACTGCAGGCGCTGCTTGTCGCCATCGTAGTTGCGGACGATGCGCTTCAGTGCGTCCATACCAGCGTCGAATGGCGACATTCCGTGTCGCATATTTTCGATGATAGTATGTGCGCCGGCCACACGGATGTTCTCTTCCCCGCTGCCGGTCGCGCCAGCTGAGCCGACATCCTGATCGGTGTAGCAGCCAGCGCCGATGATTGGCGAATCTCCGACGCGCCCTGGAATCTTCCAGGCCAAGCCACTCGTCGTCGTACAGCCGGATATCTCCCCATTCTGTTTCAGGGCGGAACAATGTATGGTGCCGGTCGGCGGGTGGACAACATATCGGATTGCTTCGTCGCGAAGCTCCGGTGGAATGCCGATATCTGCCGCGACTTCATTCATGCGGTCCATAAACCGTTGCCACTGATCAATATCAGCTGCCGATCGAAAACGGGTGCGCCAATCGGCACTGGAAATCCCCGGACCCCACCAATCGGAATGCGTTTCCTTCCACAGCAGCCACTCCCTTCTTGACTTATCGGTCAGCAAATTTTCACGCGGGAAGCCCTGTGCCACGGCGAACTTTTCCGCCCCTTCACCGACCAGCATTACGTGTCCGGTATGCAGACGGACAGCGTTCGAAACAAGCGAGGCATTTTTTATGTTGCGCAGGCCGCCGACGGAACCCGCAGTTCGGGTTGGCCCATGCATGCAGCAGGCGTCAAGCTCGACCACGCCGTCTTCGTTGGGATGTCCTCCCAGTCCGACGCTTTCGTCATTGGGGTCATTCTCCGGACCTGCCACAACCTTGAGGGCGGCATCGAGGGTGTCGCCTCCGCCAGCGAGGAAGGCGTATGCGCCATCGAGATAGTTGTAGCCGTTGGCAGCGCAGACAATGACCGGCAATTTAGCCCGTTTTGATGCGTCCGCGCCGGATGTTTGCGCAGCGGCTGCATCCGGTGAAACGGCGATTGCGATCGATCCAGCGATGGTTGAACTGAAGAAATCGCGGCGGGAAATGGGCATGGGTGGTCCTCTTCACTGATTTGGGTAAGATCGAGTCGAACGAAGAGTTATATCACGCGTTGGCGATTGGGCCGACCGCACCCTAGGATGCCAACACATTGTTTATGTTTTGATCCGCGCGGAAGCGCAGGAGCGCGGCAATGTTTCCCACGCGGTCGAGGTTTTCGTCCGCCGCAAGCAGCACCAACCCGAGACTGTTTCGCACAACAAGTGGGACCAGGGCCTCGCAAACGTCATCGAGCTGCCGCGTGCTGCGCCCGCACGCCGGGCAGTAGGGGACCAGATGAGAGTCCAGATGACGGCAGTGCGTGCATTCAACGGCGCGGGCGGAATAGTCGCGCGACATGATGATTGTGTCCACCTCTCCTTGCTCAGTCGCACGCAGCACACGACGCAACCCGGTGACACCACGCCCATTGCTTCGGGCTCCTTCGAGCGCAGCGCCCAGCAACTCATGATGTCGTTTTGATACAGCCTCTCGTGCAATCCGGCGGCCAGCTTCGGCCGCTTCCTCATTGCTCAGGGCAGTCACTTCGGCAGAAAACGTCCCCAGCAGTTTCTTTTTGACATCCGGATGCAACTGAGCATCAATCTCCGGCCAGTTAATGTCCTGGCAACCAATTACCAATCCATCAAACCGCTTTCGTTCAGCTGCAGCCTTCAAGAATTCTGCCGCCTCCTGGAAATGCCGACGAAATTCGCCCTCGAGATGCCTCTCAGCATGACCTCCCTTATAACCGGCAAAGCCGTCGCTGCGACCGTGGCGCGGCAAAATATTCGAAATATTTCCCTGCTCTTTGACGCTATCAAATGCAACTTCCAAAAAGCGCGCATTCTGGCGGTCTAAAACTGTTACCCAAAGCGGCGGATGATCAGACATTATCGGCGCCATAAGTTTTAAGTGGAAGCGGCGGTTCACGAACAACCGCGATTCCCCGAAGCCGGGCGGCAAATCGAATTCCTTCCAGAACTCACGTCCCGCGCAAGCAAACACGGCCTTGGCACGTGCCTGGTTGCCGCGCATCGATTCCACAACCTGCAAGATGCGCTGCAAATCTAAGGCTGCGCTACGGTGTTTTCCGTTCAATTCAAGCTCCTGCAGCGTCTTGCGGACAAGGTCTTTTGCCTCGATCAGTTCCTGCCGGTGTGACTTGTCTTTGGGAACACACGGCTCAAAATAAAACGAAATGGCAAATTCATCGGGCAGGCGGCATTCGAAGTCAGCAAGCTGCCGAAGATCCTCACGAGATATCATGCGAACTCCTCGAACTATCGTGTCCCCGTGTGCTGGGTCATTTTTCGGGTGATCGGACTGGATGATGGAAACGCGTGGCGCAGTTGTTCGCGTGCGCGGCTAATTGCGTGGTGCACTTGTTCGAGCTTGCGATCTGTAATCGATGCGATTTCTTCTGCCGAGAATCCTTCCAGAGCATGGAGAATGAAAGCTTCACGATCTGCCGGGACAGCTCCACGCAAGGCGAACTGAACTAATCTGACCATTTCGTCCGAGTAAGCTATTTCCTCCGGAGTGGCTGTCCGGTCGTCGGCGATGCCACTCTCCGTGGTCATGGCCTCGTCGGGTTGGTGAAATTGCAATCTGGGTTCGTCGCTGGCACGCTCGCTTCGCCGACGCCTTAAACCTTGAAGATGCACATCTGATTCAGCTTCCGTTAAGTGCGACGTGAACTCATCCATCACTCTAATTGCCAGCCGATAAAGCCAGGGTTCGAGCCCCATGCGGTCGGGCTTGACAAGCTGATCATCGAGCGCTCGCGCAGCCACCTCGTCCACGACTTCCTCGGCGTTTAGCGATCCGGGTTGTACTTCCAGAGCACTTTCGCGTAGAAACAATTCCCGTTCCACGAAGCGGCCCAGGCGCAGAAAATTTGCATTTATATAAGAGCGAACGTCTTCGGCGGTTGCTGTCAACGGTGGAATTGCAGCAATCGTGGATTCAAAAGGTACGGAAGCCGCATTGCGGCCCTTTTCAGCGCGCCGTCCTCTCCACCGGTGCGAGTTGCGCAGCAATTCCTTGTGTTTGCCGATCTGGGCGAGCAGTTCGTCAAATGCGGCTTTGATTGCCGCAGTCGCAGCGGCCCCAGATTCCTGTACAGCCATTTGACCAGACGGCAGTCGCAGGTTCAGAGACACAACTGTCCCCGTGCGAGGCGAGTTCTGCTCGAGCAATCCCTTTAAATGAACCAGATCCGGCCGAAATACGTGCAGCCTTTTCTGGATCTTTTCTGTCCAGTGCTGAATTTCGTGATCGATGTCGGGAGTTCTGCGAAGCTTGTAGCTGATATGCACATTCATGCGCGCCTCGGATCGGGAGAAGATCCCGTGAAGCTCTTGCTACAAGGCCGATTCTACACCCAGGTTTCGTGGATAAAGCAAATAGTTGCGGAACTCACAAAAAGTTCGGAAACACTTTTAGATCCAGTATTTTCAGGAGAGAATTGCCCGAAACTCCTGAGCCCGAATCAAGCAACTGAGGGAAGCCAACTGCATTCTAAGCTCTGATGATCGAGGGTTGTTTTGTTAGACGAATTTTAATCGTGATTTCATTGGGGTGTTCACTTTCGCTGAGCCTCATTGCATGCGGCGGTACCAGCAAGACCGATCCACCGCCCGGCAAGATTCCCACCGTAGCGCACGTGTTTGTACTGGTAGAGGAAAATCACTCTTACTCCAGCGTGATCGGCAATGCGTCAATGCCGTACACAAATAGCTTGGCCAGCCAGTACGCCTTGGCAACGCAGTACTACGCCAACCGGCACAACTCGTTACCGAACTACTTTATGTTGACAGCCGGCGATCTCGTCACAACGGATGACACTTTTTCCGGTACGGTGACTGCCGACAATGTGGTGCGCGCCCTGACGGCAGCAGGAAAGACGTGGAAGATATACGCCGAGAGCCTACCCAACATAGGTTACAAGGGGCCGAGCGCAATCCCGTACGCGCGGGACCACAATCCGTTCGCATACATGTCGGATGTAATCAAGAGCAGCTCACAAGCAAGCAATATTGTTCCACTCACGCAGCTGGCTGCAGATATCACGAATGACACTTTGCCCGACTATGCGATGATCGTTCCCAATCTTGCGAATGATGGACATGATTGTCCCAGAGAAGCCGGGAACTGCACTGATGCCGATAAGCTCTCAAACATTGATGGCTGGGTCCACACCAATATCAGTCCATTGATCTCCAGTTCGGCATTCCAGAATTCGCTGCTCATCTATACCTGGGATGAATCGGACATCAATGATGACGCGAATGGTGGCGGACACGTCGCAACGATTCTGATCAGTCCGAAGGTGCGTGCTGGTTTCCAGTCCACCACGATGTATCAGCATCAGAGCGCTTTGAAGCTCACTATGAAACTGCTTGGAGTCACGGACTTCCCTGGAGCAGCGGCTACGGCGCCGGATATGAATGAGTTCTTCTGAGAAAACTAAGCGCGCAGGCTAGACAGCAACCGTAACCGAGGTTTCGGTGCGAACAACCGGGCGGTACATAGTGTCGCGCTCTATTGGTTCACGTCCCGCTTCGCGAATAAGGCGCACCAAATCCTGCCGGCGCATTCCTTGAGGCGTGGTTGCACCTGCATCGTGATAGATCTTTTCCTCGATGACAGTACCATCGAGATCATCTGCGCCAAAGCGGAGCGCGATTTGCGCAATCTTCGGCGTCAACATCTGCCAATAGGCCTTGATGTGCGGAAAGTTGTCGAGCACCAGACGACTGACCGCAATTTGCCGGATGTCAAGCATGCCGGTCGTTCGTGGCAAATGTTCGAGCGGCGTATGGTCAGGATGAAAAGCCAAAGGAATAAAGGTCTGAAAACCGCCGGTTTCATCTTGCAGAGCGCGCAGCTTCAGTAAATGATCCACACGGTCTTCCTCGTTTTCGACGTGACCGTAGAGCATAGTGGCGTTCGACTTCAGCCCAAGCTGATGGGCCAGACGAGCCGTGTCAAGCCACTGATCGCCGTCGATTTTGTGATCACAAATAATATGGCGCACGCGATCGGCGAAGATCTCTGCGCCACCGCCGGGAAGCGAGTCCACTCCGGCGTGCTTGAGCTGCTGCAAAGTCTCCGCGATGGAGAGCTTGGCGCGTTTCGCCAGATACGCAACCTCCACCATGGTGAAGGCTTTTAAATGCACTTGCGGGAAGCGCTGCTTCAGTCCCGAGACGAGATCAAGGAAGTATTGGAATGGCAGATCCGGGTGCAGCCCGCCGACGATGTGGAACTCAGTCACCGCTTCGCTATAACCCGACGCTGCGGTTTCGAAAGCCTCTTCGAGCGCCATGGTGTACGCGCCAGGAGCATCTTTTTTACGGCCGAATGCACACAACCGGCACGCCGCGATACATACGTTCGTTGGATTGATATGGCGATTTACGTTGAAGTAGGTTTTGTCACCATGCATGCGCTCGCGTACATGGTTCGCAAGCCAGCCAACCGCAAGGATGTCAGGGCTGCGATAGAGAGCCAAGGCATCATCCGGGCTGAGCCGTTCCCGTGCCAGCACCTTATCGCTGATCACGCTGAGGCGTGGATCATCCGTCTGAAATGCGTGAGGAGACATCACCTTAATGATACAAGCCGCAGCCGGTTGAGGCTACAGTTGCCATGAGCTCTCAAATCAGCCGATCGGGATTCCGGGTACGAAAGCACACAGCTTTATTTCGACTGAAACAACAGTGGGGCAAGCGTAGAGAGGTTACGGCGCCACACCATCCAGGTATGCATGCCGGGCGTTTCGACGTCTGTGAACTGCACGCCTTTGTCCTTCAGCCATGATTTGAAACTGCGGTTGATCTTGATGAGACTGTCTTCGGTGCCGCACGCAATCCACAGCAGCTTCAGCTTTTTGTTTGCACTGGCGTTCACATCAGGGAATTCAGCAGCGAAATCGCGATTATCGATTCCACCCGAACTGAACGCTCCGATCCAGGCAAACTGATCGAGGTGATTCAATCCAGTCAGCAATGATTCCGCGCCGCCCATCGAAAGCCCGGCAATTGCCCGCGACTCTCGGTCTTTCTTGATGCGGTACTCTCTCTCTACTTGCGGCATGACCTCACCGAGCAAAATATCGGTGAAGCGCGATAAATTTCTCCAGGCTAATTCTTTGTCCGACCACGAACCCCAGCCCCGGCGAATTACGCCCATATCGCCATAGCCAAGCGTCATCACAATAATCATTGGCTTGGCTTTGCCTTGCTCGATTAAGTTATCGAGAATTACATTGGCACGGCCTACGGCAGTCCAACCGCTCGCGTCATCGCTGAAGCCGTGCAACAAATAGAGCACCGGATATTCATTCTTGCTGTGCCAGTCATATTTCGGAGGCGTGTACACGTAAAAGTCACGATCGTCGCCAGCAATTTGCGAATGGTAAAAATGATGATGAATTTCACCATGCGGCACGTCCGCTACTTCCCACGGAAGCGACGGCCCGGGAATATGAACCTCGTTCGAGAGCGTCAACAGATTGGGCTTGAGCATGGTATTCGATGGATCGACAAGATCCACACCATCCGCATTGAAGTTGTACCCATAGAAATCGGGCTGCAATGGGCCCACAGTCACATTCCAGATACCGTTCTCATCCTTCTGCATGGGGGTAGGCGCACTCTGCCCTTCAATATCGACAACCACTCTCGCGGCGTTGGGGTCGGAGAAGCGAAAGGTTACGCGACCATCAGGTTGCACATCCGGTGACACGATATGTGGCGTCGATTGCGCGCACAACATAGCCGGACCAAAAATCAGCATTAAAAAAGGCAACAGTGTCAAGGCTTTCATGGTTCCCCCCGAGCATGATCAGATGGAGTGCAAAGGGTGCAGAAGCAGGTCCATAGCGACGAAAATAAAAAAGACCACCGCTATCACGCCATTCATGGTGAAAAATGCCGCATTCAATTTGCTCAAATCGTGTTCAGACACCAGCGAATGTTCGTACGCAAGGAGCAACAATACCGCCAGGACACCCAGTGCCGCAAGTTTGCCTAACGCAAACGTCCATACTACCGAAGCAAGGAACAATAACATCAGGAGGTGGAAAAGGCGTGCGATCAACAACGACGTTGCGACGCCGCAATAACGCGGGATGGAGTGCAGCCCTGACTGCCGATCGAACTCCAAATCCTGACAGGCATAGAGCACATCGAAGCCGCCTACCCAGAAGGTGACCGCCGCTGTGAGCAGGAGAATCCGCGGATCGAGGGAACCACGCACCGCAATCCATGCCGCTGCCGGAGCGATTCCCAACGCAAAACCTAACACCACGTGCGACCACCGTGTCCAACGCTTGGTGTAGGAATAAAGCAGCAGAACTGCAAGGGCCACCGGGGAGAGTACGAACGCCAGCCGGCTTAGCTCCCAGGCCGAAATCACAAACACCGCTGATGAGAAAAGCACAAAAAGCCGAACAAAGTTCTGGGTCAGAATGCCAGCGGGAAGGGCGCGTGCCCGGGTACGTGGATTTGCGGCATCAATGGCGACGTCCGCAAGCCGATTAAATGACATAGCCGCCGATCTTGCGGAAACCATCGCCACAATGATCCAGGCTAGTTGATGGGGCGAGGGTAGTCCGCCCGCGGCCAGCATCGCACCGCACAGAGCAAATGGCAGAGCAAAGATTGAGTGCTCCCATTTGATCATCTCCAGCGTGATCCGCAGGCTCTTCAGCAGTGGCACGCATTCATTGTAAAAGAAAATGCCGGGCTCTCGGCCCGGCAACGATCAAACGACGTTCGAATTATTTGCCGGCAACCATCAGTTTGTCGTCCACGCTGAATACATTTGGCACCGACCGGGCCTGGGTTTCAGCAATCGTTTTGTCCGCCTTACTGTCTACGATGCCGTACAAAGTGACATGGCCGTTATTCACCACAATACGAATCGGGCGTTGCGGATCAGTCCCGTACCTTGCAAGAACCGGGTCTCCGTAAATCGCCCTTGCGACGCGCAGCCGAATGTCGTCATCCATCGGTGATGTCGGGAGCACATTGATATTGTCGACGACATCTTTGACCCCTGGCGTAGTTTCTACAATTGAAAGAGCAGAATCGCGCGAGGGATAATCGCGCACATCACCCTGTACTGTGACAACTCCGTTTTCCACTTTAAGGCCGAACGCATTAAACGTGCTTCCCAATCCAACACGGTCGTAGCGCAGCTTATCTGCGATCTGCTTTTCAAGTTGCTGATCGGGAACATTGCCTTCAACTTGTACGTGGTTACGCACGCCTTGCACATGGTCTAACTTGTCAATTTTTCTCCCAGCATCCAGCTTGTCAATGAGGAGCTTCACATTCCCGTCCAATGTCACAATGGCATCTTCGGTCGTCGGGGTAATGCCCTTCCACTTATCTTTCGACTGTAAAGTCTTTGTGGCCTCCTGCTGAATCTGCTGGTCGTAACGTCCTTGTCCGGCCTGAGGAGCGGCCCAAACCGAAACATTCAACACTGAAGCAAGAAGAAATATCCAAAACGTTCTCATTTTTGCCTTCCTTTTTACTGCTTACGCTTCTTTGGAGACCTGACGAGGATGGTAGGTTGTCTATGAAGAGAGGTCGATTTTCAGTATCCTTCAGCGCCGATCAGGGGTACAAAACGGCAGCCTTCGATGGTTTCAAGCTGGTATTGTCCAGCACGTTTTTGGATCAACTGCAATTCTTGGGAGTCAGGCCGCCCCACCGGAATCACCATCTTTCCAGAGTCTGAAAGTTGATCCAGGAGGCTTTGGGGAACGCTGGGCGCGGCGGCCGAAACCAGCATGGCGTCATAAGGAGCAAAGTCGCGCCACCCCTGGCTGCCGTCACCGACTGCAACTTTGAAATTCGCGAAGCCGAGCCGAGCCAGATTTGCTTCAGCATAGTGGGCGAGCGACTGAAAGCGTTCGATCGAATACACGGTTTTTGCAAGAAGGGCAAGAAGCGCCGTTTGATATCCCGACCCGGTTCCTACCTCCAAAACAGACTCGCTGCCGTTCAGCGCAAGCGCCTGCAATGAAGCAGCGACGATGAATGGCTGTGAAATCGTCTGCCCTTCCCCGATGGGGAGGGGATGATCCCCGTAAGCTTGTCGGCGGTAGGGTTCTGGAACAAATTCGTGCCTGCGTACCCGCAGCATGGCGTCTAGCACGCGTTCATCATGAATACCACGACGTCGAAGCTGTGCCTCGACCATAGAGAATCGCTCGCTGGCATACTGATCACGGCTTGAAACTTCGGACTGAGACATACCCCGTTTAGGATGCGCGTGGGATGGGCGTAGAACAACTGGACTATCGTTTTCGGCGGCGAATCTTCACATCGAAGCTGACCACGCCGTTCTGATCGCGAATCGCAACGATCGAAACGTTCCGCGAAATGTTGTATTCAGCTCGAATGATTTGCTGTGAGGTCTGGGATACATTCGTCGTATAAGTCACCGTGAGGTTGTCCTTCACTTGTTGCTCAATGCTCACTGCAGGCCCATTCTGAGTGGGCGAGGTCTCGGTCTCGAGACCTTGCGGATCTATTTTGATTCGACTATTGCCAAACAGTCTCTGTGCCCGGTTATTCAGGGTTGCATTCAGAGCCGCTGCCAGCATGGCGTTTGAGGCCTGCTGGCTGAACGCAGACTGGCTGTTCTGCTGCAGTTGCGCAGATTCTTCGCTAGTCCCTCCGAAGGCGAGCAATCCAATGATGTCGTTCGTCGGCAACGGAGGTTCTGAGCGGTAATTAAGTTTTGGCCGGTCCGCTGGGCCATTGATCGACAGCGTAATATCGTAATCTTTCACGCGGGTAGTCGCTTCGAAATCCACATACGGCACTGTTCCCGCAGGATTGTTCGCCGCCGGAGTTCCGAATGTTATCCCGCCACGCTCCAGCCGATACTTTGTGCCATTGAAGTAGGCCTCTCCCTCAAAAACATCAGCCCTGCCCAAAAGCGTTGGCTTTGCTGCATTCCCACGCACGTGCAGGTCAGCGTCTCCCCGGAGCCTGATTACATTCGTTTGCATCTGCAATTCAGGCGTGGTGACCACATGGAGATCAAGCCGGATCTTGTTCAGTACAGGGTCGGTTTGCGGAAGACTGGCCTGCTGCACCGTCTTTTGCAGATAAGCGCCAAAATCAAAACCAGGCGTAACTCCCAGCTTCATCACCGTGATGTCGCCTGAAAGCAGCGAACCTGCGGTGCTTCCATTCCAGTGCACAGTGGCACTTGCAGTCGAACTGACTCCGGGTGGATAGCGAAGCCGCACGGATTCGCCCTTTGCAGTTAGATTGAAATTGATTTGCTTCCCGACAAGTTCAGCATGTCCGCTGAAGCTCACGTTTCCGCCTCCGGTTTGCGCCGTGAGGGTTTCGATCGTGACCTGGTTTTGACTAAACGTCAGAGTGCCGTTCAAAGCGCTCAATGCACTAGGCAAGTTGACGTCAGCCAGTGAGGCATCCTCAATCCGTAACTTGCCCCGTACCAGCGGTGCACTCAGTGTGCCTGTTAAGTTAGCTTCAGCCTCTATCTTTCCTGATCCGGTGAAATCAGAATCGTAGGTCTGAATGATTTGCAGTCCGATCTCTCCGGTTCCGTGGAGATCAAGTTTCCGCTCGCCTGAGAGTTGGATAGAACCGGTGGCGGAGAAGTCGGTGTTGTCTCCAACAACTCGAAGACTATTGATTCTGAGGGTTTCTCCCGAGACAGCAAACTGCACCGGCCCTTCGTTGCGAAGTTGAACTCGCTGAATTTCGGCGTCCACTTGGGTGAGGTTCCCAGTCACCGCAAGATGAAATGGATCGCGCAATGGTCCTTCGAGCACAAGGTCGCCAGCCACGGAAGAGTGCCCAGTAATGTGAGTATGTAAATAGCTTTCGATAAAGGGATCCACGTCAAGGCGCGCAAAGTGAAGATTGATTTTCGCCGGCCACTGCTCACGCAGATGCACGTCGCCATTGATCGTAAGCTGAGCAGTCTTGAAATCGGAGTGTCCGCTCAGTTGAACGTCCTGCCCGTGAGTGATTGCATCCAGCCAATAATCTCCAGCCAGCTCATTATTGAAAGCGAGATCGCGAAGATGCAAGTGAGCGTTCACATCAGGACGGGCTTTCGATCCGGAAACATCTGCTGTAAAGTCAAGCGTACCTCCCATTTTCACGCGCGAGCGCTCCGGCGGCACCAAGCCGGCGAGATCAAAATTTGTCCCTGCAATCGAAATTTGAAAAATCTTGGCGGAAAGGTCGTAGGTGCCGTGACCGGTTATCCGCGATTGACGACGCGTGACCTGCAGGTTGTTGAACCCCGCCTGTTTTCCATGCATCGTGATGCCGGCGGCCGCCGAATCGAAGGAGTAGCCCTGGACCGATCCGTTTTCCCAAGTGACCCCTCCCTGCCCCTGCGGATCTGATTTCGTACCTGCAATTTCCAAATGAGCATTAATTCTTCCGGTGAATGTCAGGTCGGTAGCCAGTTGCGCCGCGAGTTCCGATGCCTCCACATCTTCAAGATCGAGCCGTAAGCGCACGGCGCTTTCGGGAGTGACATTCCAACCCGTCAGACCGACGTTCCCATCGATCTTCACTGTTGTGTCGCCGCTGTGAACGATGCCCTCCCTGACGTTCAAGTTTCTTGGCGAAACCTGAACGTCGGCGGCCAGAGAGTCCAGATGTAAAACCTGGGCTGACGAGCTTTGGGGTAACGAGGTGTCGAGGTCTTGCAGTTGCACCTTGCCGGTGAGCGTCAAATTTGAAAAGGCTCCGTTGGCCGTGCCGTTGAAGGCGGCGCGACCCCGGAGTTCGCTTGGGACCGCCGGGAACAATTGCGCCATGACCGGCCGCCATTCTCGTAAGTCGGAACTGCTGAAGGAGAGCCGGAGGCTGGTCGCGGAGTTGGCCAGCGCGCCCGAAGCGGATATCTGCGTTGCCGGTGTATTAGCGCTCAGTTCGGCGATTTCCGCGCTCGACGAACGCACATTATAGGTGAGACGGGCAGCCGCCATGAGTGGAGTTTGACCCGGACTTACGTGGTTCGGGGCGCTTATATGAAAGGTGACGCCCACTTCCGTATTCTTGATTGACTCCCGCCAGTGAATCTCGGAGGTTCCTGACACGTCGCCGGCAAGTCTCAGATTTCGTACCGAGTGAAACCGCGGTCCGAGGCCGGCAAGCAACTCTGCCAAGGAAATGTCTTTGGCTTGGATCTTGACGGTGCCACGCTGTTCCAGTTTCGCCTTGCCTGCACCCTTTCCAGGCGTCTGCCAATTCAGGATTTCAGCGTCAGATATGAGGCTGCCGCGCAGAAACCGGCCTTCCACCTGGGAAACTTTAATCTTCTCTGGATCGAACGCAAACTTCCCGCTCGCGGAGGAACTATTGACACTGAAGTCCCGGTCCTGCCAGCCGGCGTCGCGCAAATCGAAAGACCCATCGGCGGCAAAAGTTTTGTTGGACCACAACCCGGTACCTTGAATTTCGAGCGTGCCTGATTTCACTTGCGTCTGGCGAAGTACCGCTCCAGCCTCTCGCAGATTCAGTTTTACATCGTAGCTGCCCTTAAGTACCGGATTTCTGAAATCGTTAACCGTGCCCCGCGCCTGAAACTTGGAGCCTTCCGAAGTTGCCGTGATGGACTGGACCTGTATGCCACTGCTGTCCACTGAAAAGACAGCCTGCCCAGCCCAGGCCACCGGACGATATCCATCAAACTGTGTTTCAGCCTTACCGATGGCTGCGTCCCCGGAATAGCGCCGGCGAAGGAATGAATAGTTCAATCGTGCGGAGACATCGTTGGAAACAAATTCCAGGGGTAAACGCTGGTCCTGCAACAGGAGCTCGCCTCGGCGGACCTCCAGGCGGTCGATTGAGGTGGAAAACAGTTGCGCCAGGTCTGCCGTCCCCTGCTGCCTTGGCGTGGGCTGATTTGTCCTTCCGTCGGGATAGAAGATTACGTGCACGACCGGGTGATCCAGGGTCAAAGAGTGAAACGCGATGCGCGCCCCCAGAGCTGAAGAGATGTTTACTACTGCGCTCATGCTGTCCACATGGGCGAGCGGCAGTTCAGAAGTCATCTCCCGTCCATGTATCGTTAGGTTTCTGACCTCCACCTGGAACCGCAGCGGGATTGCATGAAAGCTTCCGAGCTCAACTCGCCCACCGGTGGCGCGCTCAAGGGATGTGATCAGGCGGCCTCTGACCATCTGCTGAAATGAATCGGTGGTCACGTACCACAGCGCGGCGGAAACCAACAGCATGAAAAGCAAGAATGCCATCAGGCAATAACGGCCGAACCCCGCGAGTTTGCTGGCCAGGCTCATGGCTGATTTGCCTGCGCAGAAGAATCCGAGCCGAAGTGCTGTATCTTCGCCTGTGACCGCAACGACTTAAGCCACGAATCGAGTAACTGGTTAATCTGTTCCTGAACTAATATTTCCAGGATCTTCGGCTCGGCTTCAGCCAAAGTCATCGCTTGTTTTCCCGCGGATTGGGAGATGATTTTTTCCCTGTAGTAGGTTTCAACGGCGGCAGGATCCACCTGGACCGATGGCCTCAGGCGAAGATCGATCGATCGCAATTGGTTGAGTTCGGCCTGTACATGGGCTCGAATTTCAGCTTCGCTGATGCCGTATCGGTCGAGCGATGCATTCCAGGATTGCGCTGAGTGCTCGCGTTCGTATTGCGCCTTCAACAAATTTAATTGCGCTTCAACCGCCGCAGCGCTGGCAGGTTTGAGATCAGATGGACGCATCTGCTCGCGAAGTAATTCCTGATCAATGATTCTGTTCAATGCGCTTTCGCGGTCACTCGGCGTCGCTTCATCCAAGGGACGTGCCGCCATGAAGCTTTCATAACGTAGTTCGCCGTCCCAATCGCTTTGCAGCAATGCATTTCCGTTCACCGTGACCACGATCCGGTCAAGCAGTTCGCCGGCATAAACTCCTGGGGCGAGAATTGCGAGAGCGATAATGGAACGGAATATGCGCATCAGAATGTTTGCCCGATACTAAAGTAAACATTGAACGGAGTGGCCTGTTTGGTTCCGCTGAACAAGTACATTGCCGGAGCAGTGGACGTTTTCGGAACGAAAGTGAAATTCGGATAAACGGTGGGATTCAGGTTATATCCAAAATCAAACCGTACTGGGCCGACGGGCGTTTTGTAACGTATGCCAATTCCAATTGCGTGTGAGATGTAGTTGTAATCGCAAAGGCTGGCGCCCTGGCCTGCGACCGGGGGCGTGTTCAAAGCCTGACTCCCGCAATTCTTCTTGTCCTGATGCCAGCGCAGCAGGCTGTCGAGCATGTGGGATCCGTCGGTGAAGACGTTCCCCATGTCGTGAAAAATTGCGAAACTCATGTTATCTCCAACGAACGGCAACGTTGGCGGCGGGAAACGGAGTTCGAAGGTGTTAAGAAAAAGCGCCGATCCACCCTGCGGGTCTCCGGTAACAGGATCACGCGGCCCCGCTTGATTCAGGCCGAAGCCACGATGCGAGTTGCCGCCGCCCATGAGGAAACGTTCGGGCAGCGGAATTAGCGTGGGATTCGAGACCCCGAAATTCGATGGCTGAAGTATGACCGTGCTGCCGAATGGATTTTCGACGCCCACCCGCGTGGACCGCGCAAAGACTAATTCCTTGCCCGAACCTCTTTTTTTCCCGAAAGGATGATAAGTCGAATACTGGATAAGAATTCGACTGAAATCGGCTTGGGATCCGAAATAAGAAGAGGCCACTCCTGCATCCACCGTAAGATAGCTCCCCCGCGTCGTCTCCAGGTCGTTGTCACGCTTGTTGCGTATGTAGCCGAACCCCGGCTCGCCCAGACGCACCGGCAGTGACAAGAGCGGGATCTCCTCAGGATTTAAATGAACGTTGAGTGCCTTTACCAGGCGATAGTTGAAGCGATAATCAATCGTGCTGAACTTATTGATCACCTCGCCGGCCTGCACGGTTCCCTCAAGCCGCTGCGATGTAAATGTTGTTACATCCAGCGTATGGTCGAAAAATCCTGTGAAGGTTAATTTCCAGTTCGGATTATTGAACCACTGTGGGGCCTCGTAGCTGATGAGTCCTCTCTGCTGCAAACCGCCAACACCCGACTGAAAAGTGATGGTGTGATCGCGTCCGCGAAAATTCAAACGGGTCACATCGAAAGAGACCAAAGGACTGACCGGACCAAATAGCGCGTTGTTTGACGACTGGCCGGTTTGAAATTCAAATCCACCGCCATAATTGAAGGTGTAACGCTTGGACTCACGAACCTGGACCAGCACATTCTTTCGTGGCTCAACACCTTCGGGATTCTGCACCGCGGCATCTACCTGGCTGAAAATGCCGGTGTCATAGAGCTTCTGCTGAGTCTCCAGCAGGCTGGTCTGGCTGAGCGGGTCCCCTGACTTCATTTGCAGCTCGCGATTAATAACGTATGGCCGAGTAAATTCACGTCCTGAAACCAGCACCTCGCCCACATATACACGCTCACCTTCGTAAATATGGAACACTACGTCCATGTGATTATCAGGTGCCGGTTTGGCCGTCGCTTCAAAGCTGGCGTCCGGGTAGCCATTATCGAAGTAGTAGTTCAGCAGGATGTCGCGGTCCTGAGCGACGTTGTTATCGGAGAATGGCTGCCCAGGCTGTGTGTTTAGCGGTGGAAGAGATTCCGCCTTTTGTGTCTGATTTCCGGTGATTTGGAACGACCCGACCAGGGTTTGTGGTCCCTGCGTTATGTTTAGGATAATCGCGATCTGATTGTGGGCGCCCTTGTAATTGTCTACGACATGAGAGTCTATTTTTACTTCGGCAAAACCATTGGCTTTATATTTGTTCTCCAGGTCACGCACGTCACTGCGCAAGAGTGCCTCACTATATCGCCCGTGGGAGAGCAGCAGCGAGGCTTCTTGAACCTGCATCGCGCCGCGAAGATCTTCGTCGCGAAAGTATTTGTTTCCAGTGATCTCGACTTTGACAACCTTGTGCCTCTCACCGGGATCAATCTGGTAAATTACGCGCGCAGTGTTCTGCTTTTCGTCTGTTTCTCTGTGTAAGTTCACCGTGGCTTCGAAATATCCCCGTGACTCCATGTAGCTGAGCAAATTGCGCCGTCCCTCATTGAGTAGATCGTCATCCAGCGCGCCCTCTTCATAAACGGGGACATTCCTGCGAATGGTTCCCTTGCTCAGATGGAAGCCCTGGATTCCGATTTCCACCACAGGCCCAGCGTCAATTTGCCAGACATAATCCACGGTGTTGTGATCAGGGTGATATTCGGAAGACGCAATTTGCACTTGCGTCAGCCAGTGGTTTTTTTTCTGATACGCCTTACGGATCCGATCAATTGCATTGGAGGTAGTCTGCGCAGTGATCTGGTCACCCGGGTGGAAGTGTCCAATGTCTTCAAGTTGGCCACGCGAAAATATACCCGGTCCTTGGAACACAATTTCGCCTATGTGCGCCGGTTCGCCCGCGCGAATGGTGAAATCAACCTCCACCTGTTGAGTATCGGGGTTCTGATTTTCTGTATGAGCAATGGACGGGCCGTAGTAACCATTCTCACGCAGCAAGCGCCGGATATTTTCAATTGCGGTATCCAGTTTTTCGGAAGTGAAAAGATCTCCCAGCTGCAGCTTCGAAGCATTAACTGTTTGTGATTCTGTCGGCCGCGCAGGCGCACCTTCTACCGCAACCCGTCCAATAAAAAAATTAGGGCTGGTGATGAACGAAACCACGATCCCCGCGCTCGAGCGTTCACATTCCGCCCTCAGGTCGGCGAATTTCTTTGTGGCGAATAATGCGCGGAGCGCCTGCTGGAGAATGTCGCGGTTGAGCTTGTCTCCCTCATGCATGCGCGTGAGCCCACGCAACATCTGCTGATCTGAGTTTCCGATGCCGGGAAACTGGACCTTTGCAATCGTGCTCCCGAAGCAGGATGATCCGGGGTTGGCGAAAGGGGACTGTGGATCGGCGGAGGTCTTCGTAGTCTGCCCGCTTTGGGGCGTGGCCGCCAGCTTAGATGGCTGGCAGCACCAAACTAGAACGATCATTAGAAAAACACAGCTACTGCCCCTTTTCAGCAAAAAGGCTCCTGCAAAACCTGTTTCAGGGAAAATCAGCCCACGAACGCAAACCACCACGCCTGCCCGACATTACGGCCGTCGCCACTTATAATAACTGTCTGACCACTTACGACAGGGTGGATGCGCTGGTTCGGAAGACGCAGCTGCCCTATACCTATTCATCACAATGAAACCCGAATCCCAGGAAAGATATTCGCGCCAGATCCTGTTCCCAGAGTTGGGAGAAGAGGGCCAGGAGCGTCTCCTGGAGTCGCGGGTCGTAATAGTAGGATGCGGGGCCACTGGGTCAGCTGTGGTTTCTCTTCTGGCGAGAGCGGGCATTGGGCACCTCCGAATCATCGATCGAGACTATGTCGAAGCCAGCAATCTACAGAGGCAAAGCCTGTTTGACGAGCGCGACGCGGCCGCGTCCGTACCTAAAGCTATCGCGGCCTCCAAGAAAATCGCCGCCTTTAACTCTGACGTGCAAGCGGAGTCCCGGGTAAGCGATCTGCGCCCCGAGAATGCGGGAGAGTTGCTCACAGGCGCAGATCTGATCGTGGACGGCACCGATAACTTCGAAACTCGATACTTAATCAACGACTATTGCGTTCGGAACTCTATTCCATGGATCTACACCGCAGCCGTAGGTAGCTACGCGGCAACCATGAACATCATTCCGGGCACGACCGCCTGCCTGACATGTATATTTCCGCAAAGCCCCGCCGGCCTTCTTGAAACTTGCGATACGTCAGGGATCCTGAATTCGGCGGTAACCTTTGTAGCTTCAGTAGCCGCCACGGAAGCAATCAAATTGCTCGTCGGTTCCGCGAAACTGCGCCGAACCCTTCTTTCGTATGATCTCTGGACCAATCAACAAGCGGAAGTGATCGCAGACCATCCCCGTGCCGATTGCCGCACCTGCAGCCAAGGGAACTTTGTCTATCTGCAAGGCGAAGGACGACCCCACATCACGCTATGCGGCAGAAATTCCGTTCAGATTCACGAGCACGCCCGCCCGATTGATCTCACCGAAATGAGCAGGCGCCTAACCTTGCACGGCAGCGTGCGACACAACGAATTTGTTCTCAAATTCAGCAAGGCGCCTTTTGAGATTACGTTGTTCCCCGATGGGCGCGCCATCATCAAAGGCACCACCGACACAGCCTTGGCGCGCTCCTTATACGCTCGCTACATTGGCAATTAAATCGTGCAATCCGGCTGCGGTATTTGCGCAATTCTTTGCACGTCGTGTCTTGGCACCAAGGGACAAATCAAAGAGATAGTCCAAACCAGCGGAAGAGATGGGTAAATATCGCGGAAGGCTATAGTGACAACCAACTTGGCACGACAACTGCAATCTCTTCTGGAGCTAGTTCGTCTCCAGGAGGGTAGGATGCGTCTTTTCTCAGCTTTTTGTGCGACTTTGCTTTTGTCCGGATTGGCTCTAGGCCAGGTTCCGGCCGGCGCGTACGGGTACGGCCCATATGTTCCGCTGGTGACCACTCCCGAAATTTCCCTGCAAACTGCGGCGCCGGCTGCAGTCGGCGCGCGCAATGCGACGTACGGCTTGGAAGCCGGTGCGCGCAATTCCACATTCGAAACTATTACGAACGATGGCAGCTCCAATTACACCGAGCCGGTTTGGTACTCAGGTGGTGGCGCGCCGGTCATTTCGCCCGAGGTTTCATTAGATTCGCGTCCCATGCTCGCTCACCGCGAGATGCATTTCATGATGAGGGAACACGAAGGCGAAAGAGCCGAAGCGGGGCCGCGAGAATGGATCTACTTCGGCGCGTCCGACATGGAGACCCCGGTGGATACTTCCGCAGGCAAGTCTGCCCGACATGCCACTCGCACCATTACGAATGACGACATCGACAAGGCAAACCAGAACACCGGGAACGTGAAGTACGACGGCAAGACTGAGAAAATTCAATAACAAGGCGAGGGCCCGATACAGATCGGGACCCCCTCACCTTTGCACCAGGCTTTCCAGGGTATTGAAGAATTCCGGGTAGGAGATCACTGCGGCGTCAGCGCCGCTGATCTCCGTCTCGCCCTCCGCCCGCAATGCAGCCACTGCAAATGCCATTGCAATGCGATGATCGCCGAATGAATCGAGCCTAGCGCCGCGAAGCTTTTGTCCACCTGGGATCCTGAGGCCGTCGTCGAATTCTTCTATTTCTGCACCCATGGCGCGAAGATTTGTCGACAAAGAGGCGATACGGTCGGATTCTTTAACGCGTAGTTCCCGAGCGTCACGAATTTCGATTCCGTCGGTGGTGTAGGGGGCGATAGCGGCCAGGACTGGAATTTCATCGATCAGCGCAGCGGTGTCGCCTCCAGCGATCGTTGCGCCCTTGAGCACACCTCCCTCGACCTGGAGACTGCCTACAAGTTCGCCGTGTTGCTCCTGCAGATCTGACATGGTAACTCGCAACCCGAGACCGACGAGAAAGTCCAGCAAACGGGCCCGCGTGGGATTCAGCAAGAGCCCCGGAATCACGAGTTCCGAGCCCGAAAACAAGCCGGCTGCGCAAAGAAAAAATGCTGCGCTGGAAATGTCTCCGGGAACTGTGGCTTCAATTCCCTGCAACTGCTGTCCGCCTTCGATGCTGACTTCCCGCATTCGGCGGTCAACTCTCGCGCCAAAGGCCTGCAGCGCTAACTCCCCATGGTCCCGAGTCTGAATGGGTTCCTCAACTCTGGTTGTTCCTTCGGCATAAAGCCCGCCAAACAGAATTGACGTCTTCACTTGTGCGCTGGCAACCGGAAGTTGATAGTCGATAGCCTTCAGCTTCGCTCCGGTTAACTTCAGGGGCGGACGCCCCCCTTCTTGTGATTCAAAGTTCGCGCCCATCATTTGCAAAGGCTTAATGATTCTCGCCATCGGTCGCCGCGAAAGCGATTCGTCGCCAGTCAACTCGGTCACAAATTCCTGGCCAGCAAGAATGCCGCTCAGCATGCGAATGGTCGAACCGGAGTTTCCGCAATCGAGCGGTGCGCCGGGCTGGCGCAGAGCTCTGCCCTGTCCGTGAATGACTATCGACGCCCCGTCACTTTGCCAGTTCACGCCGAGCGAACGGATGCAACCCAGAGTGCTGGCACAGTCGGCGCCGGTCGAAAAATTATCAAGTTTCGTCGTTCCCTCAGCAATTCCGCCGAGCATCGCATAGCGATGAGAAATAGATTTGTCGCCGGGCAGGCGGACCGATCCGGCAATACCTTTGGCGGGTCGAATCAAGACCGATTTACGAGACATGTCTTTGAATATAACGGAACCAGGCGCTCAGAAGCATGGAGTGCTCGGCACCCACAGCAGCGGGGACTTCTACGTCATCGGATTTGAATCGAGGAACTGGCGAAGGAGTCTTCCCACTTCTTCCGGTTGCTCCCAGGGCGAATAATGCCCCGCTTTCGCAACGACTCGCATCTGGCTCCCGGCAACATTCTGCTTCATGATTTCTGCTTCTGGAATGCCTGTCATCTTGTCTTCCTCGCCTGTGATGATGAGGGTTGGCACATTGATTGTCTTCAGCGTGAGCACTGAATTCGGCCGCTCGGCCATGCCGCACTGCACTCCGGCAACATCTTCCGGCGACATCTCGCGCATCATTCGCAGAGCACCTTCGAGCAGGTCGGGACGAGAGCGTCGAGTAGTCTCGCCCAAAACTTTCTGCAGCATGCCCTCGAAAAACGGCTCAGTCCCGCGCTCAAGAACATCGCGGGCCGATTCGAGGCGCGCCTTACGAGCATCGTTGATATCGGCGGCGGCTTTGGTATTGCACAGCACGAGCGCGCCGACGCGCTCGCGAAATCTTCGCCAGAATTCAAAGATCGCATAACCGCCGATGGAAACTCCGATCAATGGGGCGCGTTCGACTCCAGCCGCAGTCATCACCGTTGCAATATCATCGGCGTACTTCTGCATGGTTGCTGGACCATTTCCCAGAGAAGACTCGCCGTGGCCGCGCAGATCGGGCACGATCAGCCGATAATGCGACGAAAGCACAGGCGAGAGCGGCGACCAGAATTCGTGGTTTACGGGAAATGGGTGGAGGAGGATGACAGGGGGACCGCTGCCTGCGATGTCGTAATAAATTTCGGCGTCGCCGCTGACGATCTTTTCCATCCGCTAATTATAGGGAAGCTCCCGGAAGGGCCGATGTCTAAAACGCCGCCGCCTACGGATTCGTAACTTGATGCCCGGTTGCCGGTACTTGCGCCTGGAGCAGATACGGTTCCTCCGGCATTACGATCCATGCGATCAAGTAGCCGATGAAGCCGATTCCGGTCATGAAAGCGGTGATCAGCCAGACCACTCGAACGATGGTTACATCGATGTCGAAATACTCCGCCATGCCCATGCAGACGCCCGCGACTTTTCGTCCCTCGCGAGGACGAACCAGGCGCTTGCGGGCGATCACGCCGCCGACTCGGGTACCGCAGTATGCGCACACATTGGCGTCATCCTGAATAGACTTTCCGCAATAGTTGCAGTACATGTTTCCTCCACATATTAAGTTACGGTTTTAGTGGCGGCTCGGTTCCATGGCGTTTGGGCTGGATCGCCGAATCAGCTTCCACTATAAGGCTCTTTTAACCTTTTCCGGGCAGTGTCGGCTAAAGCTGAACCTGCGTCAAGCTTGACTGCGGCCTGATACCGCCTCACCGCCTGTTCGCGACTGTGCAGCAGGTCGTACATTTCGCCTGCTCCGAGTGCTGCTTTCTGTGCGGTTTCCTGGTCAGGCCTGGAGAGCTGTGGCACTAAATCGTAAGCAGCTGCCGCTCCGGAGTAGTTCTTCTCACTCCGCAGCAGGTCGCCAAGAGCAACGGCCGCTATTTCGTAATTCAAACCTGCGTATTTGCCGTTTTGACCATCCTGCCACACGTGACGATATACCGTCTCGGCCAGCCGGTTCTGGCCCTTGGCCCGGAGCTGGTTTCCTTCTTCGAGCGCGAACAAGACATTGTGCGGATATTGCGGCTCGAGCGAACGCAGGATTTGCAGAGCTTCATCGAAACGCCGCTCCCGGCGCCAGAAGACCACCAGCACGATCTTCGCGTCAATGCTCGTCTCGGTATTCCCGGAAGCGGCTTCCTTCAGGTACTCCAGCCCCTTTTCTTTGTTTCCACTCAGCCCCACCATGCTTGATGCAGCCTTCACAGCCCAGGGCAGATTTCCGATCACGTAATTGTGAGCTCCGACTATTAGCTTCGCGTCCAGATTATGCGGGTCTAGTTCCAGCACCTTTTCGTGGTCGCGTCGCGCACCGAGGGCGTTCCGCAGCGCGGAAAACCACGCATGCTCAATGAGCGCGGTATAGGTGGCAAACTGCGCTCGTGTGACTCCCCTGGCATACAGTGCCGTTACGTCCTTCGGATTTGCGTCCAGCCGCTTCTCTTCGATTTTCTCCGCCTGTTCCACCAGTGCTTTGATCTGATCGCAAACGTGGGGATCAGCTGGACGGTGGCGGGTGTTGATAAAGCTGTCATTTGCGTACTCACCGGCATTCAGAGCCCCAATTCGATATAACTCGCGAAAAAGAACGGCGGTCAACAAGTGGTTCACCGCGTCGGGATCGGCGGCATGGCGCTGGGCTATTTGGGTGAATTCCTGGATTGACCGCTCATAATCCATGTCGTAGAAGTGTTCAAAGGCGGAGGAACTCAACGGATCGGCAGGTCGAAACGACAATTTCTGCTGGCCTAACAGCACCACGTTCGCCAAAAGGGCGGATGCGATAATCAGGCGTAAGAACACGGAATGACGCAAAGGTGAGAATCTCTGAATGCAGTTTACCCGAGCTGAATCAGAGTCTCAAACGCACAAACGCCCAACAAACTTTGCACTGTGCGCGTAATTCTTTCTCTGGCCGACCTCATGGCATGCAGGCACAGTAATAGGCAAGTAGAAGAAATCATTGTAGTTGCCCGACCGCCGATTTGGTCATGAGCTTGCCTCCAGAATGTCAAGGATCTAACATGTCTGACCTGGTTCACGATGCTCAGCAAGAGTTCTGGCGTCCGCCTGTGAACCAGTCAGTCGCGTCCGGGATGGCCGAGGCATGCCGGCGTTGTGGCACTGAATTCATGGTGGGAGCCGCATTCTGCCATATTTGCGGAATGGGCCGCCATCGGGCGCAGTCAAGCCCAGCCGTTAGCTGGTTCCGGCATTTCGATGTTTTGCGCACCCTGGAATTTTCCAACATTAAGCGCTGGTTTGGCCTGCCTCTCGTTCCCCTTGCCGCATTCCTGCTTGGAGGCGCATTCTTGCTGGTTGCCGTCAGTGTTGGATTTGTGAATTCTGATTTTGAGGCCATTCAGCTCTGGCGGATTCAGTGGCTGATGGCCGCGTGTGCTGCATTTTTGGCGGGAATCCTGCTCAAAAGCCGCAAAACTGAGAACTAGTCTCTTCCCGACGCCAATTTCTTAACAAAACCGCCAGGATGGTTTTTCATCCGGTGCATATGGTTTACGGGGTTAGTCCCTTTGCCCACCGGATAACCATTTGAAATTGCGGCAGTCACGTAAGCCTTGGCCAGCAAGACTGCCTCAGCCAACGGACGGCCCTGCGCGAGATGACAAGCGATCGAGGATGAAAAGGCACATCCTGTTCCGTGGGTGAAATTGGATTCCAATCGTTCCGACTTGAAGGTTTGAACGCCGCCATCAGAAAAGCTCAAGAGATCAATGGCAACGTCTAAATGCCCGCCCGTCACAACGACGTTCTGGGCGCCCATCTCACGCAGTCGCCCCGCGGCCTGCTTCATATCGTCGATGTTAGTCACGTTTAGACGGGTCAATACGGCGGCTTCGTGAGCATTGGGGGTAACCACGGTCGTAAGCGGGAACAACTTCTCAATCATGACCTTCAGTCCGGCGTCGTCCAGCAATTTGGCGCCTGAAGAGGCGGCCAGGACTGGATCCAGAACGATGTTAGGCAGCGGCGATTGCTTCAGGAACGAAGCCACCTCTGAAACCACATCTCCTGAACCCAAGGTTCCGATGTGTACCGCCGACACCTTCACGTCTGCAACCAGCGTCGCCAGCGTGTCGCGAAGGAGTTTGACGTCAACCGGGTCCACCTTCCAAACGCCGGTTGTGGACTGCACAGTTAAGGCAGTGATGGCCGCTATTCCATAGCAGCCATGTGCGGCTATGGTCTTGATGTCGGCAGTGACGCCGGCTCCTGACGATGGGTCAAAACCCGCAATCGTCAAGACGACGGGCGGACTTGGCAGCATAAGAGCGAATGTACTGGAAAGCACGTTTCTTGCAAACTGCTTTTAGGCTAGTCCCGCCTTGGAATGGCGCGAACAAGAACGGTGTACGTTTGGACCGACGCAGTCATGGAGGGTGCATGGTCCCTTCGTAATGACCATTTCCGTTTGATTTTACGATCATAAGTTGATGAAATCATGGACGAAATGACGGTGTTTCCCGTAAGTTGTTGAAGAAACTATTACGAAAAAATTGCTCTGACGTTCCAGAACCGTCCGTTTACTACTATGTATATAGATATGTCGTTGAACTTACAGCAGCATACGTGCGCTTGCTGGAAATTAGTCACGGACCGATTCACCTATCCATCAACATTTTCATACGTTTATGGCCATCTCAGACGTTGACAGGCTCTCCCCAGCCCCGTAGGATTCGTGAACTGCGCGCATTTCGTTATTCGAGGAGGACGACTTTGACCATGGAGGGAATCTGATGCGAAGACGTATAGCTCAGGGGTTGGCGATAGCTGTTCTCGTCAGCCTGGGAGTGGCTCAGGGACCAAACCGATCAGAGTCGGCTAAGTCAGAAGCTGCAGTTGAACGATCCGTGCGCCATGTGGTCATCCCTCCGGCGCTCTCAGGCACTGGTGCATTTGAGGTCGGCACGGCCTCGTGGTATGGCCAGGACTTCGAAGGCAAGCCTACCGCCAGCGGTGAACCGTACAACATGTTTGAGCTGACGGCGGCACACCCCAGCCTGCCCTTGGGGACAATGGTGAAGGTCACCAACCTGCGCAATCGCAAAGCCGTAGTCGTGCGCATTAATGACCGCGGGCCTGTCGTCGACGGCCGGATTATCGACGTTTCTTACAGCGCGGCTAGAGTTCTGAACTTCCAGTCCCGAGGCGTCCAGCGGGTGCGTTTAGACGTCGTGCCTGCGCGCAAAACCCCTCCGACAATGGCGCTGCTTACTGAGCCCACGCTCAATCGATAGCTGGCTTGTCGAAATACGGGACGGAGTATCCCGCCCCGTTCACACCTTTTTTACTTCAGGTAAATTTCGCGCAGCAATTCGTCACTAATAATCTCGCGAATTTCTTCGCGTTTTTCGCCCAACTGATGCGCCTCCTGCTTGCCGCCGAGAACTTTGTCTCGAATGGCTTCCATCTTCCCGCCTAGTCCATCCATGGCGGCGTAGTTTTTGTATTGAACAGCCAGGCACAGATCCCAGTCTTGTGGATTATTCTGAGTCTCTTTGATAAAAATCTTGTAATCCACAATGAGTCCCTGGCGCTTTTCTTCTTCGATGAAAGGCTTGCTGACCTGGCGAAGGCTGGTCAGGTACTCATCCATGTGGTTGGGTTTGACGCGGATAAGCGAAACTCGCCACACCGGACCCTCAGTGTAGTTTTCCTGCGCGAACAGCGCCGGAGTGAACAGACACGCTAAAACCGCTGCAAACAAAACTTTTTTCATTTCATCTCCTCAAGCGAAGTGGACAGACGTTAAACGGGAAAGATCATACGCTTTAAATTGTTTCGTGTCCTCGAATAGAGGTTTGACTTAGACTCTTAGTTGATGGCAGCAGCCCAACTTATCGTGGCCCTTGATGTCTCGTCCTCTGCTGAAGCCGAGCGAATCGTCGCCAGCCTCGGAAACGCGGTTCAGATCTATAAGGTCGGAATGCAGCTTTACACGGCAGAGGGGCCGCCAATTGTTCGCGACCTAGTGGCCTCCGGAAAAAGTGTCTTCCTTGATTTGAAGTATCACGACATTCCAAACACCGTCGGCGCGGCCGTTCGCGAGGCAACAAAACTGGGCGTCAGCATGTTGACGGTGCACGCGGCGGGCGGAACCAAAATGCTGAAAGTCGCGGCGGAAGCCGCCAAAGAAAACCCCTCGTCAAACCTTGCCGTTCTCGCCGTCACCGTGCTCACCAGCATGGATGAGGAGCAGTTAAAGGAAACCGGTCTGTCAGGCCAGCTTCTCGATCAAGTCCTGCGGCTCGGATCTCTGGCAATTCAGGCTGGCTGCGCAGGAGTGGTCAGTTCCGCGCAGGAGGTCAAGGCTCTACGAGCAAAGCTAGGGAATGCGTTTCTGGCAGTGACGCCTGGCGTCCGGCCCGCCGGGACCGCACACGGAGACCAGGCACGAGTGGTGACACCGGCGGAGGCTATCTCATCCGGAGCAACGCATATTGTCGTCGGCAGGCCGATCACGGCAGCGACTGATCCGGTCGCTGAGGCAGAAAAGATATTGAAGGCGATTGCCTGACGATGGCAATCCCGGCAGCTAAATCACTCGCGGGGCTTCGAATCTCAATCGGCTGCATATTTCTGATCTTTGCCGAGTACAAAGCTTTCGGAACTCAGTTCACGCTGCACGGTGGATTTCAGTACTGGATCAATCTATTCATCGCCGGTGGCGCCTACCCATTCATGCTTCCGGTGTTGAAGGGATTCGTTCTGCCCCACGCAAAGTTCATCGCTTTCCTGGTGGCCTATGGCGAATTAGCAATCGGGCTGTCACTTGTGCTCGGGGTCTTGGTCCGCGCGGCAAGCGTGTGCGGCGCGATTTATATGCTCACCCTGATGTTTTCTGCGAACTATCCCGGCCCGCATGCGCCATTTTGGCAATATTTCGGGGCCTCCCTGGATCACTCGATTCTGGCGCTATGCTTCGTGGCTTTCGCCTTGACTCGGACTGAGGAACACTACTCTTGGCGGAGGCTTCTCTTGAAGTCACGAAACTAAAGCCGGATCACGGGCACACTTCTCACCAGTCGGTTTTCCCGGATTTTCAGATTCTGATCAGAGCTTTTCGTAGAATTCGCAGGCGGAGCAGGAAATAAAGATTCCGCCCGATACGCCGCGTTCGCGGTCTTTTACCCGCTTTACGATTCGGGTGGGCTTGCCGCACTTGGGGCAGTCGGTGCTCTTGGTCGTATCCATTACCTTCTTGCGATCAGCTGTCTTGGCAATTTTTGCCATCGTTTCTCCCAGGTTTTTGGTGTGAGTTCTTATTTTAGCATCTGGGACGGATCGTCGATGCGGATCAGTATCGGCGAAACCGATTTTTAGTATTCAATTTTCCGAATTGACGCCCGAGGACGGCTCAAGTAATTTAGTCTTTCATGGCGAACCGGCACCATCACCACCACCATCACGCGCATTGCGCGACGGCGGGTGTGTGAGGCGAAGTTAGCCGGCAACACAGGATTCAGGCCCGCTGAAGCGAAAAGCTCAGCGGGCTTTTTGTTTGTGCTGACAACGGGTACGAAAGCGCGGCTGAGATTTAAATTATTGGTCAGTTTTCTCCGTGTCTCTGTGTCTCCGTGGTGAAGGCTTTATTAAGAAGGTGCACTATGAAAATTGACTTCGACAAAATGCAAGGCCTGGTTCCGGCGATCGTGCAGGACTCTGCCAATGCCGAGATCCTTATGCTCGGCTTCATGAATCGCGAGGCTTGGGAGAAGACACAGGCGATCGGCTACGTGACCTTCTACAGCCGCACGCGCAATGAGCTCTGGACTAAGGGCGAAACCTCCGGCAACCGGCTCAAGGTTATCTCCGCCGCCACCGATTGCGATCTTGATTCGCTGCTGATCCAGGTCGAAGTGGAAGGCGCGGGAGTGGTTTGCCACGAAGGGACGCGGTCTTGTTTCACGAAAAACATTGCGCTTGCCGCGAATGGCGCTGTCGCCCAGGAGAGCACGCGATGAAGATCCGGCTCGGCATTCCGAAAGGCAGCCTCCAGGAAGCGACGTTGCAGCTCTTCGCGCAAGCCGGATTGCCGATTCATACCAATTCGCGCTCGTATTTTGCTTCCACCGGAGATCCGGAGATCGAGTGCATGCTGATTCGCGCGCAGGAAATGGCACGCTATGTGGAACATGGTGCACTCGATGCCGGGCTGACCGGCCTTGACTGGGTGATCGAAAGCGGATTGGAAGTAGTGGCCGTATCCGATTTGATTTACGCGAAGCAGAGCCGGGGAAAGGTACGCTGGGTTTTGGCAGCTCCGGAAGGCTCGCCGTATCAGAAGCCCGAGGACCTGGGCGGGAAAATCATTGCCACTGAATTAGTCAACGTCACAAGAAACTATTTTTCGCAACGTGGCGTAGATGTGAAGGTTGAATTTTCCTGGGGAGCTACCGAAGTCAAGCCGCCCATGCTGGCGGATGCAATCGTTGAAGTCACCGAAACTGGCAGTTCGCTGCGCGCCAATCACCTGCGGATCATGGACACCGTGCTCGAAAGCAATACTCAAATCATCGCCAATAAAGTTGCCTGGGGTGACGGCGACAAGAAGCGCAAAATTGAGAACCTTGCGCTCATGCTTCGTGGCGCAATGGAGGCCAAAGATCGAGTAGGCTTGATGCTCAATGTCCGCAAGGAAGATTTAGACCGCGTGCTGGGGGTACTGCCGGCGCTCAAGCGGCCGACCATTTCAACCTTGAGCGATCCCGAGTGGCTCGCGGTCAATACCGTGATCGAGGAATCGCTGGCCTGGCAGGTGATCCCTCGGTTGAAAGAGGCCAATGCCCAGGGAATTGTCGAATACCCGCTGAATAAGGTGGTGATGTAGTGCGGATGGTCGATGACAAAGCGGCCGAGGCCTATGTTCGTTTGCTGGAGAGTCGAAGCTCGCGGTTTGGCGAAGTAGAGCCGGCGGTAAAAAAGATTGTCGAAGAAGTACGGCGCGAAGGAGATCAAGCGCTGCTCAAATACGCGCGCAAGCTTGATGGTCTGGAAGCGAAGCAGGGCTTGCGGGTGAGCGAAGGCGAGATGAGAAAAGCGTTGCAGGCGGCATCTCCGAAGCTGCGCTCCGCTTTGCGCGCCGCGGAAAAAAATATTCGCCGCTTCTGCGAGTGGCAGAAACCAAAAGGGTGGACTCGTTCTCTTGGCGGCGCTTCGCTGGGCCAGTTGGCTCGACCGTTGGACTCGGTTGGTTGCTACGTACCCGGCGGCAGATTTCCGCTGCTTTCGACGCTGTTGATGACTGTCATCCCGGCGCAGGTTGCGGGCGTGAAAAACATACGAGTGGTTTCGCCAAAGCCCGACGCCGAAGTCTTGGCGGCTGCAGCGACGCTGGGCATTCGTGAGTTCTATCGTGCCGGTGGAGCACAGGCCATTGCTGCTCTGGCCTACGGAACAGAAACGATCACTCGGGTTGATAAGATCGTGGGACCTGGAAATCTGTACGTCACTGCAGCCAAGAAGCTGGTCTCATTCGATTGCGCCATTGACATGCTTGCCGGGCCAACGGAGGTCGTGATCGTCAGTGACCACGGCAATCCCGCCTTCATCGCTGCCGACCTTGTGGCTCAAGCCGAGCACGATCCCGAGACTTTGGCGGTGTTTATTACCAGGTCGAAGAAGTTGGGTGATGCAGTGAGCGAGTGCGTTCGAGATGGTGCAGAGAATTTTCAACCCGTACACGCAAATGCAATCGCCGCAAAATCCATTGCGTCGCGAGGCGCAATTCTGATTGCAAAGTCGCGGCGGCAAGCTTTCGAATGGGCGAACCGGATCGCGCCGGAGCACATCACGGTAGAAAAGAGTGATTTGGCGTTCGTGAAAAATGCAGGCTCAATTTTCATGGGCGACTATTCGGCTCAAGCTGCGGGAGATTATGCGACTGGGCCTAACCACGTTTTGCCGACGGCCGGCGCCGCACGCTTTCGTGGCGGACTCAGCGTCATGGACTTCGTGAAGATCATCACTGTGCAGGAGCTTTCTGCGAGGGGACTCCGCAACGTGTCGAGGCCGATTATTACACTTGCCGAAACTGAAGGACTGCGCGCGCATGCCGACTCTATTCGCGTGAGGTGTGCGGATGCTTAAGGCGCGTGAATCAGTGCGGACGTTGAAGGAATATCATCCGCCCCTCGGCAACCGCGAGGGCTTGCGCCTGGATTTCAACGAGAACACCGTCGGATGCTCACCCCGGGTGCTCGAACGCCTACGAGCTCTCACCGGCGAAGATCTCGCCCGCTATCCGGTTCGCGACAAAGGCGAGCAGGTTATTGCTCAGCACCTCGGGGTTCCTACGGATGAGTTGCTGTTGACCAACGGAACCGATGAAGCCATTCATTTAATTTGCGAAACGTACTTAGAACCCGGCGACGAAACTCTGATCGTGGTGCCAACATTCGCGATGTTCGAGATTTACGCGGCAGCGACGGGCGCTCGCGTCGTCTCGATTCCTTCTGGATTCGATTTCAAGTTCCCGACCGAAGCCGTTCTATCGCGAATCACTTCAAGCACACGCTTCATCGCAGTTGCAAACCCGAACAATCCGACAGGTGCATCTGTGCCGATATCCGATCTCTTGCAGATCGCGGCCGCTGCACCCGACGCCGCCATCCTGATTGATGAAGCCTACTTTGAGTTTTGCGGAGAGACCGCGATTATGCAGTGGCGGGAAACTCCGAATCTTTTCGTCACCCGAACGTTCTCGAAAGCCAATGGTATGGCGGGACTCAGAATTGGCGTACTGATGGGAGATCATGAGCAGATGAGAATGCTGCGCCGCGCCAGCTCTCCTTACAATCTGAACTCCGTCGCGCTTGCGTGCTTACCCGACGCATTGGCTGATCGCGATTTCGTTAGCGCCTACGTTACCGACGTAAAGCAAGGCCGCTCCGAACTTGAGTCCGAACTCGCGGCCTGGGGCATTCGCTTTTGGCCGAGCCGGGCTAATTTTGTTCTGATGTACCTTGGAGAAAACTGCAAGCCGTTTATTCGCGAGATGCGCGCCCACGGCATCCTGGTACGCGACCGCTCCAACGACTTCGGTTGCGCTGATTGCGTTCGCATAACTCTCGGATCGGGAGTTCACAATCAGCAAATGCTTTCGGCTCTGCGCGAAGTCTTCGTCGGACTGGGCTTGCGGCAGCAGGTGTCGCGATGAGAACAGCCGCGATCGACCGCATCACCAAAGAAACCAGCATTCGCATTCGCCTGACCGTTGAAGGCAAAGGCCGCTACAAGGTCTCGACCGGTATTCGTTTCTTCGATCACATGCTGGAATTGTTTGCGCATCATGGCGGCTTTGACCTTCAACTCACTGCCAAGGGCGATCTCGATGTTGACCAGCATCACACAGTTGAAGATGTCGGCATCGCCCTCGGACAGGCGTTTGCGCAAGCGCTCGGTAACAAACGCGGAATCCTGCGTGCCGGATATTTTGTGATGCCGATGGATGAAACTCTTGGCGTTGCTGCGGTTGATTTCTCCGGACGTGCGACTGCAATCGTAGATACGAAGGTTCGCGTGCGACTGGTCGGGGATCTGCAATCCGAACTCGTACCAGATTTCTTCGATGGCTTTGCGCGAGGCGCGCACGCCAACGTGCACGCGCGAATCCTCTACGGACGCTCTAATCATCATAAGATCGAATCGCTGTTTAAAGCTTTTGCCCGCGCAGTTCGCGCCGCATGCTGGCGCGATAAGCAGATGGGCCGATTGCTGCCTAGCACCAAAGGACTGTTGTGATGATCGCGATTATCGACTACAAAGCCGGCAATCTGACTTCGGTGAAGAAAGCCTTCGACCATCTGGGAGCCGAAACGATCGTGACCGAGAAGCCAGAAATCGTCGAAGAAGCCGACAAGGTGGTGCTGCCCGGAGTTGGACATTTCTCCGCTACGCGTGTGTTGGATGACTCCGGCCTGCGCGAATCAATCGTGAACAGCATAGAACGCAGTGCACCTTTCCTCGGCATTTGCGTGGGGATGCAATGGATGCTGGCGTCCAGTGAGGAGGCCCCCGACGTTCACGGGCTTGCCCTCTGGCCGGGCGAATGCAGCCGATTTCCAAGCGGGGTCAAGTCGCCGCACGTGGGCTGGAACGATTTGCAGATTCGGGCCGGCGAATCGCGGCTCCTGAATGGCGTGAACTCCGGGTCGTTCGTTTATTTCACGCATTCTTATCGCGTGCCGTTGCTCAAGGCCACAGTCGCGGAGTGCGAATATGGCGGGGGCTTTTCGGCGGTAGTCGAGCAGGACAATTTGTTCGGCGTGCAGTTTCATCCGGAGAAGTCCGGCGCGGTCGGCCTTAAAATCCTACAGAATTTCTGCGACTTATAGATGCTGACGAAACGAATTATCGCGTGCCTCGACGTTGACGCTGGCCGCGTGGTGAAAGGAACGAAATTCCTGAACTTGCGTGATGCTGGCGATCCTGCCGAACTCGCGGCAGCGCACAGCACCGCGGGCGCGGACGAAGTCGTACTCCTCGACATAACGGCGACGCACGAGGAGCGAAAAACTCTACTCGAAACCGTTCGCCGCACCGCGAGAGAGCTATTCGTTCCTTTCACCGTCGGTGGCGGCGTGCGCACGCTCAAAGATGCATCGGCGATCTTTGATGCCGGCGCCGATAAGATCAGTATCAATTCAGCCGCGATTGCCGATCCTTCGCTCATCGCGTGCATTGCCCAGCGTTTCGGATCGCAGGCTGTGATTGTTGCCATCGATGCCAAACGCGATGGCGATCATTTCGCTGCATGGGTTTCGGGAGGCCGCGTGCCGACGGGTCGCGACGCAGTGGAATGGGCCAAGGAAGCGGAGGATCGCGGAGCCGGAGAGATTCTGCTCACCTCCATGGATCGCGATGGCACCGGAAAGGGATTCGACTGCGAGCTAACCCGGTCTATCGCGCAAACGGTCAGAATTCCGGTGATTGCGTCTGGCGGCGCCGGCGGTTCCGAGGATTTCGTCGAAGTATTTCGTGAAGGTTTCGCAGATGCGGCGCTGGCCGCGTCAATTTTCCATTTTGGTCTGAGTTCGATAGAAGAACTAAAACTGCGACTCTATGCTGCCGGAGTTCCCGTGAGGCTCTCGTGCTGATTCCCTCGATTGATCTGATGGGAGGGAAGATCGTCCAGTTGGTTCAAGGCGAAAAGAAGGCTCTCGAGTTCACCAACTTCGATGATTGGATTTTAAAGTTCGCGCCGTTTCCCCTCGTACAGCTCATTGATCTGGATGCGGCCATGGGGAATCCACCGAACTCGGAACTGGTTCGCCGGTTTGTCGCGAAACTTCCCTGCCAGGTTGGCGGCGGAATTCGATCGGTTGAAGCAGCACGAGCAACACTCGAAAGCGGCGCGCGCCGGGTTATTGTCGGCTCGTCACTCATTCGAAACGGGCAAATCAACGTTGCATTTGCCGAACAACTCGCGCATGAGTTCGGCCCAGAGAAACTAGTCTTCGCGATCGATGCCAAGGGTGGCCACATTGCGATTCGCGGGTGGAAAGAGATCACTGAGATCACGCCGCTGGAAATGCTGAAGGCCCTCGAATCTTACTGCTGCGCATTCCTCTATACACACATCGATACCGAGGGCCTGCTCCTCGGCCTGCCGCTCGAACCCGTACGCCAGTTGCGTAGCGCCACGTCGAAGGAACTCATTGCCGCCGGCGGCATTTCTTCCCTTCACGAAGTCGAACAACTGGATCGCATGAACGTCAACGCGGTTGTGGGTATGGCTCTCTATCTCGGTCATTTGACTCTTCCTGATACCATTCCAGTTTCAAAGTGAACATTCAGGAACCGACTCGTGAGTGACGACTCCTTTGCGCCAGGATGGCCGGGCATTCCGCCGCGCTGGACGTCGAGCGCCAAATCCGGCGTAGGGACTGCTCTCAATCACACCAGCCGGGTCTGGTTCACGCTCAGCCACGGAATTCT
>DATJHT010000163.1:0-7276 GCA_035493765.1 Terriglobales bacterium | reverse complement strand
CACCAATACACGATCAGCTACAAGCCTACGAATCCAAAGCTCGATGGCACCTATCGCAAACTAAAAGTTGACGTTGTTGCCCCGGATGGCGGCCCGTTGAAGATACAGGACCAGAAGAAGAAAGAAGTGAAATACCAGGTTATTGCCCGCGATGGCTACACGGCCAAGCACACGGTGGATTAGAAAAATTGAATCAATGAATCATTGAGGGATTGAATCATTGACTGCCAGCATGGTTTGATTTTAATGATCCAATGATTCAATGACTCAATCACGTCAGTGGACTAACCTATCCAGCAGGAAAAACACCGCCACTCCCAACAGCACAACTATAGCCATCTTTCCGCCGGGTTCGCGATTCACTTCCGGCATCAGGTCCGAGGCCGCCACGTAGATCGTCACTCCTCCCGAAAGAGGCAATCCAATCCCGACCTGCTGGCGGAATATCGCCATCGTAAGCACTCCTGCGAAAGTCGCGCCCCCGAGCAGCACCGAAGCGCTCCAGGCCAATTTCTTGCTGCGCCCGCTCGCCAGCATGACCGACGCGATGGTGAAGCCTTCCGGAATTTTATGGAGGAATATCGCGAGAAAAATGATCCATCCGAGCCAGTAGGACACGATAAATCCTGACGCAATCGCAATGCCGTCAAAAAAAGAATGGATCACCAGGCCCATCAGCACCGAAAACCCCTTGTGCGCTGCAACAAACTGGTCTGCATGCGTCTCTTCGCCGAAATGGAAATGCGGTGTAACAGTATGCTCAAAAAAATGAATGATGAGATACCCAATCAGCACCAGGAACGCGGCGCTGCGTCCATGCAGGGCAAGGCTTTCAGGAATGATCTCCATGATCGCGGTGGCCAGCATGAAGCCTGCGCCCAGGGCTACAAAATATCTAAGATATGACCGGTCCCAATTCTTCTGGACGATAATTGTGCCGCCAAAAACATTGGCTGCCGCGGCCGTTAGCCCGAGCAGCAAACTGAGAAGAATCGGGTGCATGCGAGAGAGTGGGAATCATACCAGAGCTAAAACCGGATTGCGGTTAGGGAGTGAAGGGACAAAAAAGCAAAAAAACAGGCGCCTCGACTCGTGAGAGTCGCGAGACGCCCGGGCAGCCCTCCCCCAGAACTGCTCGAATACAAAGGTACTGGGGTCTAGCCAAGTTTGAAATGGCACGAAGGTGCTAAAGCGTCCACGCCCGTGCCACCGGCCACCGGCGTAAATCGATGATGCAATGCGCCTTCCTGCGCCTGCGCCGAAGTCTTCAACAGGCTGGGCCACGCCATGCCATGAAGTTCATCTCTCGACCGCCGATGTTGCAAATAGTGCTCCTGTTTCGGCAGCTAGGAACAAATCTGCTCACCTGACCTCAAATGTTTGCCATCATCGGAATTGTGATCGTCTTCGGGGCCGTGCTCGGCGGATATCTGATGGAGCATGGCAACGTCAAGGTACTTCTTCAACCGGCGGAGCTGATCATCATTGCCGGTGCGGCCGGAGGAACCGTGCTGATCGCCAACCCTCTTCACGTTTTGAAGCAGATCGTGGGAGGAATGATCGGCGTCTTCAAAGGCTCGCCTTTCACCGGCGTCCGATACCTTGCCTCACTCAAGCTTGTATATCAACTGCTGAACAAAGCCAGGAGACAAGGACTAATGTCGCTCGAGACTGATATTGAGGATCCTGCCAATAGCGCGATCTTTCAGCAGGACGCGGCGTTTCTTGCGAATCCGCACGTAAAGCATTTTTTCTGTGACAGCATGCGCATGGCAATCAGCGGCGTGGACGCATTTGAACTCGATCAACTGATCGAATTGGACCTGGAGGTTCTGCATCACGATGCGACTCTGCCC
The DNA here is from genome assembly GCA_035493765.1 of Terriglobales bacterium. Taxonomy (GTDB): domain Bacteria; phylum Acidobacteriota; class Terriglobia; order Terriglobales; family Acidobacteriaceae; genus Gp1-AA145. The sequence continues at coordinate 5,420 of DATJHT010000163.1, read as the reverse complement.
ATCGCGTCGCTCAATACCGTGGCGGATTCTCTCCCGGGTCTTGGCATCGTAGCAGCGGTCCTGGGCGTCGTGATTACCATGGGAGCGCTGGGCGGCCCTCCGGAAGAAATCGGGCATAAGGTGGCTGCGGCGCTGGTCGGAACCTTCCTGGGAATTCTGCTGTGCTACGGCTTGATTGGGCCACTGGCGGCGAACATGGCAAAGATTGCAGACGACGAGAAGGCGTACATGAATGTGCTGCGCGTTCTTATCATTTCATTTCTAAAAGGTACTGCACCGATTTTGGCGGTTGAAGCTGCGCGGCGAGCCGTGCCTGGCCATGTGCGGCCAACTTTCAAGGAGCTTGAAGAGGGGTGTCGCGGGCAGCCCGCTGCTGGCGCAGGTCAGGGAGAGGCTCCCGCGGAACAGGCGCAGGCGGCCGGAAGCTGATGGTGGAAAACACTCGCCCCATCATCGTTATAAAGAAGAAAGTTGCCCATGGAGGCCATCATGGCGGCGCCTGGAAAGTCGCCTACGCCGATTTTGTCACGGCGATGATGGCGTTGTTCATCGTCCTGTGGCTGCTCAATACCAGCAAGCCCGTGCGCGAAGCGATTGCCGGGTACTTCAAGGACCCTTCCGGCACCGCCGGTAAACTCGGCACCACCATGGAGGGCAAAGGCGAGACCGTTGTCGCCCCTAAAGAAGACATGGGCAAGCTCAAGCAGGAACTGGAAAAGGCGATCAGCCAGATGCCTGACTTTGACAAGTTGAAAAACCAGATCGAGATCACAGTAACGGCAGAAGGATTGCGCATTGAGCTACTCGAGTCCGCAACCGGAACGTTCTTCAACATCGGCAACTCGGAGCCGAATGGGAATGGAAAGGAACTGTTGATGTTGCTGGCAGGAGAACTGGGAAAGCTGCCCAACAAGATTTCAATCGAAGGCCACACCGACTCCAAACCATTCAGCGGCCACCACGCCAATTACGGCAACTGGGAGCTTTCGACCAACCGTGCGAATTCCGCTCGCCGATTGATGCAGCAGGATGGCTTAGGCCCTCAGCAGGTCGCACAAGTGCGTGGCTTCGCCGATCAGTTGCTGCGGAAACCGAAGGAACCTTTTGACCCATCAAACCGGCGCATCTCGCTGATCGTTGCCTACCTGGACACTCAGGACAAGCAAGAGGGAACCACGGCTCAAAAAGTAGGGGCGCTGAAGCAGAGCGAGTGAAGGCGTTTTGGCATTATTCGACTTCGAACGTGCCCTGAATTCCGCTCGCCGAATCAGGAGCAACCCACACATCGTATGTGCTGCGCGGGACAATCCAATGCATCTCAGGATCATAGGAGCCGAGATCGTTTACCTTCACCGAAAATTCAACGGTCTTCTGTTCACCCGGAGCAAGTGTGACCCGTTCGAATCCCTTCAACTCGCGGACCGGCCGCGAAGTCGGCGCCACCCGATCGTGCACGTAGAATTGCACAACTTCAGTGCCTTCGCGTTTGCCCGTGTTCTGAATATCGGCGGTTACACGTAGGGTCCCGTTCGCAGAAATTTTCGGAGACTCTACTTTCAGATTGCTGTAGCTGAATTTCGTGTAAGTCAGGCCATAGCCGAACGGGTACAGCGGCGCCGCGCTCTGATCAAGATATCCGGTGTGCCAGCGATCGGGAGCGCTCGGCCGCCCCGTATTTTTGTGGTTGTAGTATGTAGGGATTTCGCCCACCGAGCGGGGCCAACTGATCGCCAAGTGCCCACTGGGAGATGCGTCACCTAGTAATGTATGGGCAATCGCATTTCCAGCTTCAACTCCCAGGAACCACGCCTGCACGATCCCTGAAACTTTATCCGCGGCCCAGCGGATGTCGAGCGGACGCCCGCTCTCTATAACCAATACAACGGGCTTTTTCGTGGCCACCACCGCGTCAATCAGCTTCATTTGGTCGCCGGGAAAATCCAGCGTCGAACGCGAACTGGCTTCGCCTGTCATTCCAGCAAGTTCGCCTACAAATAGCAGCACAACATCAGCTTTTTTCGCAGCTTCGACTGCATCGGGAATGCTGGCCGGCTTGTTCTCCGTTTGAAAATTCTTCACGCCCGTAGCGGAAGGCGGTGCAGGCGCAGCAACTCCTGCAGCCAACCCGTTCTCGAATGGAGGAATATCTACTCCTTTAGCGTAAAGCACGTGATCACTTCCCATTTTCTGGCGAAAGGCGTCGAGCGGCGTGACGGCGTCCGCGGCCTGACCATTCCCTGCCCACGGCCCCAGCTGCGAAGACTTGTCATTTGCCAGCGGGCCGATGACTGCAACCGTCTGCTTGCGGCTGAGCGGCAACACATCATTCTTGTTCTGCAGCAACACCATGGACTCGAACGCCAGCTTGCGCGCCACTTCGCGGTTTTCAGGCGTCAGGATGTCGGTCTTTTCGCGATTTGCATCCGCATAAGGATGTTCAAACAGCCCGGCTTTGAATTTCACCCGCAGCACCCGGCGCACTGCTTCGTCCACCACGGCGATCGGCAGCTTGTTCGAATTCACCAGTTCAGGAATGTTGTTGATGTAAGCGCCGTCCACCATGTCCATATCAACTCCGGCGGTGAGCGATTCGAGTGCCGCCTGCGCATCGTTCGTCGCGACGCCATGCGCGATCAACTCGTGAGTCGCGCCCCAATCGCTGACCACGAATCCGTCGAATTTCCATTCGCCGCGGAGGATGTCAGTCAGCGTGTGATGATTGGCTGAAGCGGGAACTCCGTTCAGGTCCTGGAACGCCGACATCAGCGTGCCCACACCGGCATCGACTGCCGCGTGGAAGGGCGGCAGATACACTTCGCGTAACAACTGCTCCGAAATATCAACTGTGTTGTAGTCGCGGCCGCCTTCGACCGCGCCATAAGCCACATAATGCTTTACGCAAGCGACCACACTCTCAGGATCAGCGATGCTCTTGCCCTGAAATCCACGCACTTTGGCGGCAGCAATCATGGACCCAAGATACGGATCTTCGCCCGCTCCTTCGACAACGCGTCCCCAACGCGGGTCGCGCGCAATGTCCACCATGGGGGCGAATACCCACTTCACCCCGGCAGCGGTCGATTCCTTCGCCGCAACCCGCTCCGCTTGCTCAATCAGCGGCATGTCGAAACTGCCGGCGCTGGCCAATGGAACCGGAAAAATCGTGCGATAACCGTGAATGACGTCGTAACCCAGAATCAAAGGAATTTTCAGCCTGGATTTTTCAACGGCCACGCGCTGGACTTCATTCGAATCTTGCGCGCCGAGCACTCCCAATAGAGATCCCACTTTGCCCTGCTTGATCATTTCAATATTCTGCGGATTTTTACCGGCGAACTGGGTCAATTGACCGACCTTTTCTTCGAGCGTCATCTGCTTGAGAAGCGCGTCGATTTTACGCTCGGTTTCCGGATCAGACGGCTGTTGGGCAGCAGCGAAAGCAGAACAAGCGCAAGCCAGGGCAAGGACCGCGATCAAGCGGCGAGATAAAAGCATATATTTCTCCGGGATTGAGTAAGCGATTGGCCAGTGTATCGCAGGGGAAAGGACGGCGCACAATCGTTTTTCTTGGAAGCAGAGGCCATGAGGAACCCTTACTGTGGACGCGCAAAAACGGGTGCCGCGGGGACGATTGGAAGGGCAGGTTCCTCGTAGCTAACTTAGGGGAGGATCAAGGACGTTTAAGGCCTAGAAGCAGGTACCTCGCTTCGCTCGGAATGAAGGACTTTTACACTGAATGGCTGAGGCCGAGAGCTAATACTTCCTCAACACCCCGATCACTCTCCCCTGAATCTCGACGTTCGCGGCGGGGACGATAATTGGCTTCATTTTCGCGTTCGAAGGTTGCAGACGGATTTTGTCGCCTTCGCGGTAAAAGCGTTTGAGAGTTGCATCGCTTCCATCGACCAGCGCGACCACAATTTCTCCGTTATGCGCAGTTCTGCTTTTCTCAACCAGGACATAGTCACCGCTCAGAATGTGCTCATCCTGCATGGAGTCACCGCGCACCTCCAGAACGAAGACCTCTTTCGAGCGCACAAAATCGGCGAGCGAAATTGTCTCTGGGCGCTCAATGGCTTCAATGGGCTGGCCGGCAGCAATGCGGCCTAACAGCGGCAGCACCATGCCGGTGTTCACGGACATTGCCTGCTTGAGCCGCCCTTTGGGGGGCAGCAGATCAATCGAGCGGCTGCGGTTGTAGTCGCGATTGAGCAGGCCCTTTTTCTCGAGATTGGTGATGTGCTTGTGCACCGTCGCGAGCGAACTCAGCCCCAAGCCCGAGCCAATTTCTTCGAACGAAGGCGAATACTGATTGCGCTGTACGAAATCGGCAATGAAATCGTAAACTTCCCGCTGACGCCTTGTGATTGCCATGCACCCATTTTAGGCGAATATAAGGCGAAGTCAATGATTTTCGTGAGGATGGGCCCAGCGCGGCCAGCCTGTCACTTTTGGGATATCCGCGAGTCTAATAAACACACCTCATTCCCGCCGCCAGCTGACCCGAGTAATTTAAGCTAAAGCTAGAGGCTAGGAGCTAAGACTGAATCCTATGATTGAAAAAATTAAGAAATCCGAAGAAGAATGGAAAAAGGAACTCACTCCAGAACAGTTCCAAGTTATGCGGAAATCCGGAACCGAGCCGGCGTTTACCGGCAAATATTACAAAACGAAAGATCCGGGTACCTACACCTGTGCGGCTTGCGGGCAGCCGCTGTTCAGTTCGGACACAAAGTTTGATTCCGGCACTGGCTGGCCCAGTTTTTACAAGCCATTGGAAGAAGAGGCCGTTGAAGAGCACAGCGACACTGCCTACGGCATGCGCCGGACCGAGGTCCGCTGCTCGCGCTGCGAAGCCCACCTCGGCCACGTCTTTCCCGATGGCCCGCGCCCAACCGGTATGCGCTATTGCATGAACTCGGCGTCGCTGGAGTTGAAGCCGGAAGAGCAGAAGTAAGCTGATAATCACTTCACACTCAAAAGCCCCACCCTTTCGCAAGAACTGCGATAGGGAGGGGCGATCACAATCGACTGACAACTAACCGCTGAGCGCTAATAACTGAAGTTAGTTGCTCTTCCCCGCCGCCGCTGCGTGCGACTTCGGTGCGTCTTGAGAATCTTTCTTGTGCTCGGAAGGTGTCAGTTGCACGCTGCCCCGCAACATCGCGCCATCTTCCACACTGATGCGCTGGCTGACCACGTCGCCGGTGAGCGAACCTTCGCTGCGGATGTCCACGCGATCGCTGCATTCCACGTTGCCCGTGACTTTGCCCATGATCACAACTTCACGCGCGGCAATGTTGGCGGTGACTACGCCGTTGCGTCCGACGGTCACACGATGATCTTTGAATGTAATGGTGCCTTCGATGCGGCCATCAACGTAGAGTGACTCGCTGCCGGAAACTTCCCCTTTGATCACC
>DATJHT010000162.1:0-9309 GCA_035493765.1 Terriglobales bacterium | reverse complement strand
ATGATGCGGCTGCGGCGGCGGCAGGTGGGTCTCGATGACGTGGGTGAAGATTTGCGGAATCACCAACCTCGAAGACGCTCTGGTGGCAGTCGAAGCGGGCGCAGATGCGCTGGGGTTTGTGTTTTATGAAAAGAGCCCGCGGAAGGTCACGGCATCTGTCGCAGCAGAAGTTGCGGAAAAGTTACCGCAGCAAACGGAGAAAGTGGGCGTATTTGTAGACGGCTCTGGATTTGATCCCGTAGATACCGTGCGGGCAGCAAGACTAACTGCTATTCAAAATATCGTTGGGCTCGATAACTCCGTTACCACAGATTCCAAGATGATGCTCGCGATGGCTGGCTTTAAACGCCCCCCCAAACTGTTCGTGGCATTTCCTGCATCCTGGGCGTTCGAGAACGCGCACCGGATCGCAAACCTCACGGACAGGTTTGCACATTTGCGAAGAGACTCGGCAGCTGTGTATTCAAAATACGACGGCTGTTTTGATACGTTTTTTATGGATTCGAGCACTCGCGAGCAGCCTGGCGGAACCGGAAAGCCCTTTGATTGGGAGAAGGCAAGGCCGATTGCAGAACATATGGACGAATCGAGCTTGAAACTTGTGGTCGCGGGCGGCCTCACTCCCAATAACGTCTCTGAAGCTATGACGATCCTGCACCCCTGGGGTGTGGATGTTTCTTCTGGGGTGGAAGCTCGTCCCGGGAAAAAAGATCCGGAAAAAGTTCGCGCCTTCATCAAAGCGGTGCGCGATCACGACAAGGCGAATTCGAGGAATTGATGGCGACTGCCTCCATCACGAAAAAGAAGAGCCAGAATGTTCGTGGTTCCCACCCTTCGAAAACCGCGAAGGCTAGGGCGCCATCGACTAAAGCACCATCGACTAAAAGAGGTGCGCACGTTTCGAAAACTCCGCGCAAGCTGGCGCTTGTGCCCCGGCCCGGCCGCTTCGGCCCCTGGGGTGGACGTTACGTGCCTGAGACTTTGATGGCCGCGCTCGACGAGATTGAGGACGAATACGAGCGCGCAAAAAAAGATCCGAGATTCCGGGCGCGGTTGAGCGAGCTGCTGAAGACATTTGCAGGCAGGCCGACTCCGTTGTTCTATGCCCGACGGCTGAGTCAAAAACTGGGCGGCGCAAAAATCTATCTGAAGCGCGAAGACCTACTGCACACTGGAGCCCACAAAATCAATAACTGCATCGGGCAGGCCCTGCTCGTTGAGCGCATGGGCAAGAACCGCGTGGTCGCGGAAACCGGCGCAGGGCAGCACGGTGTCGCCACAGCAACGGTTTGCGCTTTGTTCGGGTTTGAATGCGTGGTGTACATGGGCACGGAAGACATGCGCCGCCAGGAGTTGAACGTTTTCCGCATGCGACTGCTGGGGGCTGAGGTCCGCGGAGTGGATGCGGGGTCGCGCACGCTAAAAGACGCCATCAACGAAGCCATGCGCGACTGGGTGACGAATGTCCGTACGACCCATTACTTGCTTGGCAGTGTGCTCGGAGCACACCCCTATCCCACGATGGTGCGCGATTTTCACAAAGTCATCGGGCGCGAAGCCCGCGCTCAAATTCTGAGAGCTGAAGGCAAGCTGCCGACATCGATCATCGCCTGCGTTGGCGGCGGATCGAACGCCATTGGAATTTTCCATGATTTCATCGACGACAAAAAAGTGAAGTTGATTGGCGTCGAAGCTGGTGGTCGAGGCGAAAAATTGGGCGATCATGCGGCGCGGTTTCGCGGGGGAATGCCTGGCGTGTTGCAAGGTACATACTCTTACGTCTTGCAGGACGATGCTGGTCAAATTGCAGCCACGCACTCGGTTTCTGCCGGGCTGGACTATCCATCAATCGGCCCGGAACACGCGTGGCTGGCGGACTCCGGGCGCGCCGAATATGTGTCTGCTTCTGACGACGATGCACTAGAAGCCTGCAAACTACTGGCACAGACCGAAGGAATTATCCCGGCTTTGGAATCGGCGCACGCAGTTGCGGAAGTGATTAAGTGCGCGCCGGCGATGAAAAAATCGGATGTTGTCATCGTGAATGTCTCGGGGCGCGGAGACAAGGACATCGGGATACTAAAAGAACAACTGGGCACGCTGCTCACGAGCTAGACCTATCCGCCTACGCTCAGTTTTCGCAGCTGACTTTCTCGAATATTTCCCATGAATTGCGACTGCAGTCTTTGCGCACACAGTTCGCCGCAGACGTGCAGCGTGCCTTCCCGATTGGCAATTTCTTCATCCCAGGCGCAGAGGTAGAGCACCGGCTGGTTGTAGTTCACTGCCGAAGTCCACATGAGCCACCAGCGGTCAGAAGTCTTCTTGAGAATGCCGCAATTCGGGCCAGCGCAACGGTAGAAGGCATCTGCCGCAGGGTTCTTGAGGTTACCAAGCTTCATTGCAGAGAATGCTCCCGGAAACACAGTCATTTTACGGGAATAGGAGAGAGGAAACTAACTGAACGGCTCACTTGTAGATCAGATACCGTTCGCGAACCTTCTCAAAATTCGCCAAATCGTCCCGCCAGTCGAGCGCAATACGATGCGGATCTTCGCCATTTGTAAGCGCGCCATAAACTTCCTGATTGGCAAGGATGTCCATCATCCTTTCCACGTGAAATTGCTGCGGGTAAAGTTTGAGCAAAGCAGACGCGAGTTCAATGCCAAACTCGGGGGCGTCCAGGAAGTCGCGATTGGTGAGAACGAAGTTCACCCCGTGGCAGAGTTGATTGGCATAGTTGCTCGAAGCTGGCGTGAAGGTAACAGGAACGAAGCGGAGACCCGGAATCTGCCGATTATTCAAATATTCGGCAAGCTCGCGAGCACTTATCCAGGGAGCGCCCAACAGTTCAAACGGAGTGTCGGTACCACGGCCGACCGAGACATTCGTGCCTTCGATCAGAGCGACGCCGGGGTAGAGCGTAGCCTCGGTGAGGCTGCGTAGATTGGGCGAGGGATGCGTCCATTCAACGCCGGTGTCATCGAACCAGTCGCCTCGCATCCAACCCTGCATGGGAATGACTGTGAGTTTTGCATGAATGTTGTGCACGGCATTGAACATCTGTGCGAGTTCGCCGAGAGTCATCCCGTGACGCACGGGGATGGGCCCGTAATTCGTAAAGTTCTCGTGTCCCGGCTGCGACATCGGCCCTTGCACGAAGGCGCCGGTAATCGGATTTGGCCGATCAAGTACTACTACGCTAACTCCTGCTTTGGCTGCACCCTCGAGAAAATATCCCAGGCTGGTTTCGTACGTGTAGAAACGGACTCCTGCGTCTTGCAGGTCGATCACAACCGAATCCAAGTGCTTCAGAACATCGAGTGGCGGCCTTCGCAATTCATCGGTGGAACCGTAAACGCTGTACACCGGCACCCCGGTGGCAACGTCGCGCGAGTTGCCGATGTTCGTAGTGTCGAGTGCGCCGGTGACGCCGTGCTCAGGACTGAATATGGCGGTAAGTTGCACGCCCGGGGCATGGGCCAACACGTCAATAGTTCTCATCCCGTTTGAATCGATGCCGGTTTGATTTGTAAGAATGCCGATGCGTTGACCTCGAAGTGGCGCAAAACTTTGCGACTCCAGAACATCAATGCCGGTGAGCACCGAACCATTCCGGTTGGCAACGTGATGTTCGGAAATCATGGCTTCGTTATAGCCGGTGACGGTCTTTAAATGCAGCGTTTCTTGTTCCGGAAGCGTGAGCGGGATCGCCGCCGCTACTGCGGTGGCTACTTTGGAGCGCAAAGAAACGGCCAGCCCCTTTCCGCGGGGGTGGACGGCATTGGTGAGCAAAATGATATAGGTGCGTGTCGTCGGATCAATCCATACCGATGTGCCGGTAAAGCCGGTGTGGCCGAAGGATCCGACTGGCAGCAATTCACCACGATTCGAGGAAAATGGAGAGTCGATGTCCCAGCCGAAGCCGCGGAGCGTAGGAGCATTCGGCGGCTGTTGCGGTGTCGTCATCTTTTCGACGGTCAGCGGGGAAAGTATTGTGCTTTTGTCGAGCAGCGCCTGGGCGAATTTCGACAGATCATCGGCGGTCGAAAACAGACCGGCCTGCCCGCCAACTCCCCCCATACGGCGCACGGTGGGGTCGTGAACGATCCCATGCAGCATCTGGCCACGCTCGTCATATTGGGTCGGCGCAATTCTTGGCAACCAGGCCGCAGGAGGGAGAAAACGCGCGTTCGTCATTCCGAGCGGAGCAAATATTTTCTGTTGGCAGTAGACCTCGAGGGGCATGCCGCTCACTCGCTCGACCAGCGCGCCTAATACGAGAAAATTGATATCGCTGTAAACAAATTTTACTTCTGGTGGAGAAATCGGCGTCTCAGCGAAAGCCATGGCGTAGGCGGTATCCCGGCCGCTCCAGGGATTGCTCAGATCAAGGTCGGGTTCCAGCCCGGAGTAATGAGTTAAGAGATCCCGCACAGTGATATCTGCTTTGCCATTCTGAGCAAATTCCGGAATGTATTTCGAAACTGGATCGTTGAAGCGAATCTTCCCCTGTTCCGCCAGTTGCATTACGGCTGTATTGGTCGCGATCACCTTGGTCAGAGATGCAAGATCAAAGATTGTGTCCGCAGTCATGGCTGATCGTGTGGGCTCAAGCGATCGTTCGCCGAACGCTTTACGGTAGATCACATGGCCGTCATGGCCGACCAGCAGCACCGCACCGGGAATCTCATGATTCTGAATCGCGGTTTGAATGATGGGATCGAGCGCCGCGAGCGATGGGGCATCGGCCTGCTGCGCCAATGCCAACCCACACAGGAATGCAACCACGGTTAGCGGTCCGAAGACGCGCGCGGGGGCCGATTTTGAAGCGAGAGGTCGAATATTTTGACTTTACAACAGGCGGCCCAGTCGCGAGCAAGTTACCAGAGACGAGGTGCCATCTGTGCCAATCCGGTTGGGCTGCTTACGGATTACCATAAAGCCCTCTACGTATTTTCATGACATCAGCTGCCAGAATTTCTGCCGCCGATCTCGATGCACAGCATGAGCGCTTTCGGGGAGCGTTCCACATTCTCAATCAGGCAATTGAGGATCGAGCTTTCCCCTGCGCGTCCATTGCCGTGACGCAGGGCGGAAAAATGGTTGCGCTCGAGGCATTCGGGCGTTTCACGTTCGAGGAATCTTCGCAGGCAGCTTCAACGAACAGCAACTTCGATATTGCCTCTGTCACCAAGGTGGTGGCGACGACCACCATGGCCATGATTCTGTACGAACGCGGCTTGCTCGATCTCGAAGCACCGATCACGGGCATGTTGCCGGAATTCGCGGGTGGCGATAAGCGGCGAGCGCAGGTCACGTTCCACATCCTCCTGGCGCACAGTTCAGGACTGCCTGCATATGAGAAATTGTTCCTGCGTGCGTTCACGCGAGAAGCTTTGCTGCGCGAAGCTTTTGCAGTTCCACTTAAGCATGATCCAGGAACGCACGCCGAATACAGTGACATCGGCTTTATTCTTCTAGGCATGGCTTTGGAGCGAATTGCAGGTGAACCGCTGGACAGCTTTTGCCAACGTGAAGTATTTGGCCCCCTTGGAATGGCAAACACGGCGTTCAATCCCCCAGTGGCTTGGCGCGATCAAATTGTGCCGACCGCGCAAGACTTAAACTTTAGAAAGCGCGTCATACAAGGCGAAGTGCAGGACGAGAACGCCAGCGTGATGGGCGCAGTGGCCGGCCATGCTGGAGTGTTCTCGACCGCAGCCGATCTCGCAACATTTGCCAATGTGATGCTGAGTGGCGGCGATCCGATTGTGCGGCGCGCGTCAATTGACCTGTTCACCCGGCGCGAGCGTTCACCGGCCGGAACTTCGCGTGCACTCGGCTGGGACACGCCGTCAAGTCCATCGCAATCCGGCAAATACTTTTCTGCGGCCTCGTACGGTCATCTTGGGTATACCGGAACTTCGCTGTGGATCGATCCTGAGCGACAGCTGTCGGTAACATTGCTGACCAATCGCACATGGCCGGACTGTTCAAATCCAGCAATTAAAGAAATAAGACCGCGCTTTCACGACGCGGTAGTTGAGGCCCTCAGCAGAAAATGAAAATGAAAAAGAAAACGCGCGATGACGCAGAAAATCTGGATTCGCTCCCCACCGAGCAGCCCAATCCACGCTCGCGTGATCTCGACACAAGGTCATCGCTGGAGATCGCCCGCATCATCAATACGGAAGACGCAACTGTTGCGACAGCTGTGGAGAAAGCCCTGCCCGAGATTGCAAAGGCGATCGACTGGATCACCGACGCCCTGAGCAGGGGCGGACGGCTCATTTATGTCGGCGCCGGCACCAGCGGGCGACTGGCGGCGCTGGACGCGGCCGAGATTCCGCCAACGTTCAATACTGCACCTACGATGGTGCAGACTATCATCGCCGGAGGTACAGGAGCGTTCAACCGTGCACTGGAGGCCAATGAGGACTCGGGCGAAAGCGCGGTGCGCGAAATCAAAAAACGGCGCGTTGGAAAGAAAGATGTTGTCGTAGGGATTGCGGCCAGCGGGCGCACACCCTTTACGATCGCGGCCCTCACCGCCGCCAGTCGCGTGGGCGCAAAGACCATCGCGATCGTGTGCAACCCTGACACCGAGCTTGAGAGGTCGGCCGATCTCGCCATTGTGATTGAAACTGGGCCCGAAGTCGTATGCGGCTCGACGCGGATGAAAGCGGGAACGGCGCAGAAGATGGCGCTCAATATGATCTCAACTGGAGCCATGGTGCGGCTGGGCTATGTTTATGGAAATCTGATGGTCAACATGCACCGTAGTAACAGCAAGCTCGCCAAGCGCTCGGTTAGGATCATTCAACACGCACTGGCCATGGACAAAGACAAGGCGCAGACTGCCCTTGAAAAAGCGAACTACAGCATGGCGGGCGCGATCGTGATGGCAAAAACCAAGATATCGCGGACAGAGGCTGAGGGGCTACTAAAGGCCGCAAACGGCAACGTGCGAAAGGCAATCGAGCAACATGGATAAGTTTGTGATTCGCGGCGGAAATCCACTGCTGGGAACGGTTCGCATCAGCGGCGCGAAAAATGCGGCATTGCCCGCCATGGCAGCGGCGCTGCTTACGGATGAACCGGTAGTGCTAGAAAATATCCCCCAGGTTCGCGACATCGAGACCACTCGCCGTCTGCTCTCCGCCATGGGAGCGGAAGTCGAACTGGGGTATGGGCGGGCGCAGCATCGGACGACGATCTGTTGCAAGGACCTGAATTCACCGGAAGCTTCTTACGAACTCGTAAAGACGATGCGGGCCTCGACGCTAGTGCTTGGGCCTTTGGTCGCGCGGTGCGGAACGGCTCGGGTTTCCCTGCCCGGAGGATGCGCTATCGGAGCGCGGCCGATTGATTTACACGTCAAGGGACTCGAGCGTCTAGGCGCAACCATCGTGCAACAGCACGGATATGTCGAAGCCAGCGCTACACGACTTAAGGGCGCTGAAATCGTATTTGACAAGATTACGGTTACCGGAACTGAAGACCTGCTGATGGCGGCGACTCTGGCCGAGGGCGAGACGGTGATGCAGAACTGCGCACGTGAACCTGAGGTCGCCGACCTTGCTGACCTGCTCAACAAAATGGGGGCGAAAATAGAGGGCGCAGGCACGGCGACAATTCGCGTCCGCGGAGTTTCAAAATTGCGTGGCGCGAAACATCGCATTATTCCAGACCGCATTGAAGCGGCAACGTTCATCATCGCGGGAGCACTTACGGATGGCGACCTGAACGTTTCCGGCTGCGAACCGGCGCATCTGGGCGCGTTGTTGCAAAAATTGCAGGAAGTCGGAGTAAAGACTAAGCCAACGCGTGACACAGTGCGGGTGGAGGGCTCAAGCAATCTGAAGGCCGCCGATTTAGTCACTGAGGAGTACCCAGGGTTTCCTACTGACATGCAGGCGCAGTTGATGGCGTTGGCGACGCAAGCGGAAGGCACTTCCGTGATTACGGAAAACATCTTCGAAAACCGTTTTATGCATGCGCAGGAAATGGTGCGCATGGGAGCGAACATCAAGATCGAAGGCCGGCGTGCCGTAGTGCGGGGTAAATCTCCGCTGAGCGGAGCCGCAGTGCTGGCGTCAGATCTGCGAGCTTCCGCGTCGCTGGTGATTGCTGCGCTGGTGGCCGATGGCGAAACGATCATTGACCGCGTGTATCACATTGATCGTGGCTACGAGAACATTGAGGAAAAATTGCGCGGAGTGGGAGCGCAGATTCGCCGCTTAGGCGAGATTCTGCCCAAGAAAAGATGAAAGAGTTTGCCAATCCCACCCTTCCGCAGAGTACGCGGAAAGGTGGAGGCAACCGATTCTTGCGGTTTTAGGATTTTGGCAACGAGCCGAGGCGGAGATATGGCTTGAGCGTCTTTAGCCCATTGGGAAATTTCTTCTTCACTTCTTCCTCAGACATGGCCGCAGGCACCACGACATCACCACCGGGCTGCCAATTGACCGGTGTTGAAACGCCCATCTTGGCCGTTAGCTGCAGCGAATCCAAAATGCGCAATACCTCAGCAAAGTTGCGACCGGTGCTCATAGGGTAGATGAGCATGGTCTTAATCTTCTTGTCGGGGCCAATGATGAATACGGTGCGTACGGTCGCATTGTCGGCAGGCGTGCGCCCATCGGAGGTACTCCCGCTCTCGGCCGGCAGCATCCCGTAAAGTTGCGCAACCTTGAGTTGCGGGTCTCCGATCATCGGATAATTGACTTTGTGTCCCTGCGTTTCTTCAATATCCGCCGCCCATTTGCCATGACTGGCGACCGGGTCAACGCTGAGACCGATGATCTTGGTATTGCGTTTCTTGAATTCAGGCTCGAGGCCAGCCATGTAGCCGAGTTCAGTAGTGCAAACCGGGGTGAAGTCTTTGGGATGTGAAAACAATACCGCCCAACCATCGCCGATCCATTCGTGAAAACGGATTGTGCCCTGAGTGGTTTCGGCAGTGAAGTCCGGGGCAGTGTCATTGATACGCAGCATAGGAGCGGCTGGCGTCGAAGTTGCTGTGCTCATTATTTTCCTCCTGGAAATATTAAGATTCTCGAGGCCGGACTTCCGACTCATGCTGCGATCCGGCAGAAAACGAAGGCAGTGTTTTCAGGCATCGAGGCGCAAACTTGGGCTACCCACAAGCTGGCGCGCAATAACTACAACAATAAAGCGTGGAACGGGACCGCACCGGTACAAGAATACGCATGGCTAAAAATGGCGTCAAACTCCCCCCGGCGGACGAGCCAGAAGAGGTTGCCGCAAAATGTTGCGCCTCCGAATTTGTTTGCTGAATCCAAT
>DATJHT010000161.1:0-32459 GCA_035493765.1 Terriglobales bacterium | reverse complement strand
CCGGTTGATGTAACGGAATCCGAACCAACTGTATGACGGTCTCCGTAAATGCGGCGATCCGACGAACCAGCTTCTACGGCTTTTTCATCGGTGTTCTGTTTGCAACGAACCCGCGGCGTTGAGTCGCCATGTCGCAATTTCCCGCAATCTGGCCGTTTCCGTTAATTCCCCACGCGATGGTAGAGACAGCCCCGGGGCAATCGATTGTGGTGAACGTAGAGCCTTCTTGAACAAAGCCGTGAAACCTGCCGTCCCTTCCGACATAGGTTCCGACAATCTGTGCGGCGTCATTTATGCCATTAGCCGCGGTCTGATTCGGCATCGCATCAGGAGCATCAAAGGAATTCAGTTGGCCGTTAAAAAAGACGAAACCATGGCCCATGCTAGCCTGGTCCGAATCCCAATTGCCCACAATGACTCCTTTCGAATTAATTCCAAAGGGAGTCGTGTCGCGCGCGCCGGGATAGTCCAACTTGGAAAAATTGCCGTTTTCGTAGATGAAACCGTGTCCCTTAAAAGCGCGGTCCACCCACACTCCCACGATGATGCCAGCATCATTGATGGCATTTAGCTGAGTCCCGACGGCGCCCCGAAAGGGCACGTCAAGGGTTGACAGTTTTCCTTGATGGAGCATGAAACCGTGTTCCTTACCATCACTGCCAGCGTAGCCGCCGACGATGTCTCCCTGGCTGTTGATACCGCGAGCGAAGCTCGTATGCGTACCCAAAATTCCAGCAGAGTCCAAGGAAGCATGGCTATCGCGATTGATGAGGAAGGCGTGGCGACCTGAGATAGAGTCGTCCATGCCCACGAGATCACCTTGCGCGTTAAGTCCGAGAACGCGTGTGACAGTCGCTCCCGGATTTTGGAATGACTTGAAATCGTACGTAGCCTGGGCCGGTGCAACGGAATATAGAAGGAGACAAAATGTAACTATGCAGGGTACCTGGTTCATTGCTGCTCCTCGAAAACGCATTTCCCAGCAAATAAAAAGGCCGCCGCACTGGCCTTTGCCAGCGTGACGGCCTCCGTGAGTACGGTCAGCCTTGGTGTACAACGGACCCTCAGTTCACGGTTTTCTCATTGGAATCCGATCGGCGATGAATCCCAGGCGTTGCCCCGCGGCGTCGCAGGTTCCTGCGATCTGGCCGGCCGAGTTGATCCCCCATACGCTCGTATTCGCGGCTTCTGCACAGTCCAAGGCGGCGAACGACGAACCTTCGGCAAGAAAGCCATGGGAGTTTCCGTCCTCGCCGATGTAAGACCCGACAATCTCTCCCTTCTCATTTATTCCAGTAGCCGCGGTGCCATCTGGAACTGCACCTGGCACATCGAAGGAGAATATTCGACCCCGTGAAAACACGAAACCATGACCGACAGTAGATTGGTCAGTGTCCCAATTTCCGACAATGTCACCGCGCGAGTTGATTCCGTAAGGAAATGTATCGAGCGCTCCTGGGAAATCCAAATGCGCAAAGTTGCCTTTCTCGAAAACGAAGCCGTGCGCCGTAAACGCTTCATCGACCCATACACCCGTCATAATTCCTGAGTTGTTGATTCCATTAAGTTGAGTACCAATGGACCCGGTGAATGGAACGTCAAGGGTGGTCAGCGCGCCATGGCGAAGAATAAAACCGTGCTCGTTCCCATCATCGCCGATATAGCCGCCGACGATGTCTCCCGCATCGTTCACATCACGAGCAAAGCTGGTATGCGTTCCCAATGTTCCAGACGAGTCCAGAGACGTGTAGCTGTCACGATTCACAAGAAATGCGTGACGGCCGGGGATAGTGTTATCGGTACCGACGAGGTCTCCATGCCCATTGAGTCCAAAAACGCGAGTTACGGTCGCACCCGGGTTTTGGAATGATTTGAACTGGTAAGTAACTTGTGCGCCAGAAAGCACGCACAGAACCAGGCAAGACGCGGAAACGGCTGAGAGTACTTTCATTTGACATCTCCTCAACTCTGAAATAAAAAAGGCCGCCGCACCAGTTCTCACTGGTGTGACGGCCTCCGCACAAACGGTCAGCCGAGAACCTTCCTCGCGTCCACTTCATTCGGCGAGGGTTAGAAATCTTTTTCCGGCTACGGACTGAATTTGATCTTCTTGGTCGTAATTTCAGCAACCATGGGCAATCCATCCTGAATTTTTAGTTTCTCAATTTCTCCGTGACCGAGATCCGCACAATACTTCATCAGGCGCAGCCAAGCGGGATGGAGTTGGCCCACAACTCCCTCGCGCGAGACGACGTCATGCAACCTCGCAACGTCCAACACCGGCCTTTGCATCTCTGCCATATTGCTAATTTTTCATGTACACATAGACCTGCCCGGCCTGTGCTGTTGTGCCGACGTCGCGCAACTTCTCGCCAATGAGAATGAACGGATATCCCGGCGCAACGGCCACTCCGTAACCATAGTTCCCGTAGTTGCCCAAAAGCGACGGTGGTTCAAATAGATAATTTGGAGTTGTTGTTGAGCCAAAGGGACTGGTGTACAGTTGTGCGGACCCTGCACAACTACCCGAATTAGGCGACCCCACCAGCACCGCGCCCGCAGACAGCATGTCTCCAACGTCTGAGTTCGGATATCCGAAGAAGCTGCTCGAATTCCCGGCAGCTGGTATGAGCTGGTTGGTGTACGTTGCTCCGGCGTGAACTGGACCGGCATACAGCAGGGCTTTATTCGTAGGGTCATTTCCGAGGTCCCCGGTAATGACGGCCATGTCAGATGAGCCGTCGAGGTTGACATCGGCAATGAAGACGCTTCGGCCAAACTGAGGCCCCGGCCCCGTAATTGAGAAATACGACGATTGTTGCAGCGGGGATGGAAAAACATAGACTGCGCCGCCGTTCGGGGTGCTGGCGTAAGGGGCGCCAACGACCAGGTCATTTCCCGGCGTGCCGTCAATGTTGCCGACAGCAATGGAGGTGCCAAATCCCTCGCCCGTTCCGGGAGGATCCTGAATTCGCTGCCAGAACGAAAGGCTACCGGCTGCGAATTTAAAAATGAAAACCGAGGCAATGGTGGACTCTCGTTTCCCAGGCCCAGCATCGACAAGAACCTCGTCGTTGCCATCGCCGTCCAAGTCACCTATGGCTACGAATTGCGCCCACTGCGAAGGTGCGCCGGCCGGGGGTTGAATGCGATAAGCAGCATAGCTGGGATTAAAGGTTGACGGATTAACACTGCCCACAAACAGATAAGCGGTGAGATCCGGAGGGATCGCCATTGCGAAGTCAGGAACGCCGTCGCCGTTTACATCTCCGGCTGAAGCGAAGACGGCCCTGACGCCCGTCAACAGCAATAACGGATTCTGCCAGGCGGCGCCCGTTACCGGGTTGGTCGTCTGCATCTGCCCGGTTACGGGATTCAGCAGAACAACGTAGGTTCCTTCCGTGCCTCCTTTTACAGCACCCGACGTAACGAAAACTGCAAGCGAATCCACAACTCCGTCCCGATTCAGATCAATCGGGCGCACACGCATCGCATTACCAAAAAACAGGCTCTTGACCAAAGCCGAGCCATCCGGCTGCACCGGGTTGAGCACTGACACCAACGAAAATCCAGCGGGCGTGCCGGTTGTCGAGCAGCCGACGGGTGTGCCCTTTTGAGTGACCGCGAATCGGTCTGTACCTTTGCCGGTGCGGCCATCCGCATTTCTAACCACGATGTCAAAGCCGCTGATCACGGCATCTGAGGCCACAGTGATATTTGCGGTAATTTGGGTAGGGTTCTTGAAAGTGGTCGAATTTACGGTGACACCACCAGGATTAATGGTTCCGGTTACGAACCACTGCGCAACCGCGCCTTTCTTAAATCCGTTTCCGGTAATTACCACACTCAGATTAGTCGTCCCCTGAGGGGCGGCGTTAGGGCTGGCGGAATCCACTTGGATTTGAGCAGCCGCAGGCGATGCCAGGACGGCCAGAGACAGTAGAAGAATTACTGCTGACGAGCGGCGTTGACGTTTCATTTGTACACCCCAGGAGATCGTCGACTGCATCGGCCAGTGGCCGATTTCCCTCTTGTTGACAGTACACGGACAGCAATTCTGATTTTCCGAACTAATTTATCGATCCGACCATGACAAATGGAGCCCAATAGTACGGGTGCCGAAACCTCGGATCACCGTGTCGAACTTCCCGCTGAGCTTGAGCCAATGCCTCGGCGCCACCGGTCACGCGCAGATGCCCGTAAAACTTCACCATCAGAATTCGGGTTGACTCGTCATCGACCGCCCATAGGCTAGCCAAAACACTGTGACTGCCCGCACCAAGAAATGCGCGTGTCATTCCCACGAACTCGTCGCCTGCCGGTGTTTCGGTGAAATAGCCTTTGCCGAGGGCGGTTTCGCAGGCGCTTAGTGTAACTAGTCGGGCGTGAAGTTTCATGGCCGCGATTTCGTGTAGCTCCAAGCGGCCATCGTTTTGCGGGTCAGGCTCAAGCTCTAACGCGGAAAGTGCTGGCGCATTGCGATTGAGACTTCCGTGAGTGGCAAGATGCAGGTAATCGTAATCTCCGGCGACACGCTTGAAAAGAGTCTCTGTTGCAGCCGTTCCCAACACAACACGGGCATCGCGCGAGAACATGTTTCCGATGCTGCGAGCCTCAGCGGCTGTGTTGGGCAATGACGGCTCTGACGGAGCCATGGCCAGCAACTTCCTTCCATTACTGTTTTCGAATGGATCTGCCACGAGAGCTACGGCCGAAGGAAGATAAGAAATATTGTACTGATCCCCCAAGAATCGTCCCCGGGCGTTTGGCAGAGCGGCGAACGGAACATAGTTCAAAACACCGTCTGGGATGATAAGCAGCTTATGAGTTCGTTTTAATATCGCGTTTGCGTCCAGTGGTACGAATAATAGCTGGAAAATTCCCTTCGCAGGCTGGATCCATTCAGGGCTCCGCGACAGGATCAGGCCACGCAACAGCTCAATGCGCGACGATAAACTGTCGGATGAAATTTGGATTGGTATGCCGACGACCGAGCTTGGCGTAATTAATAATGTGCTGACTGATTGCTTGCCGACTACGAACTCAATCAATGCTGTTTCAGGAGGCAGCAAGCGCTGAATTTCCGAGACTGATGGAATAGCCTGAGATCGGGCCGAAGATTCGCGATCTGAGTTTCGGCCGTTATCCAAGAGCTCCTGGTAATCTTTTTCGGCACGATTCAGCTCAGCGGAGTACAAATCCAGTGCTTGTCCGCGTCTCTCTTTCTCCGGAGCGGCATACTCTTTTTCGATCGCATGGCGCAGGCTGCGAATCCGTTCTGCAAGTTCTCGGAGATGATGTTGAGCGTCTGAATCAATTTCAACTGATGCAGTGGTGCCCAGTTGATCGAAGTACGCGCGTGCGCGCAATTTCTCAGAGTAGAAAAACGCTTCCTCCGTCTTCCCTAGTTTCAGGAGAAGCTCAACCAGGGTGACATAAACCTGATAGCGGTCCTGAATGTATCCGGCCCGATAGCGTTCCTCGGAGATTTGTGATCGAGTTTCCTCGATGATGTTTATCGCGTTCTGATAAGCACTGATTGCGTCGACGAACTTCCCCTGTGCTTCGAGCGACTGGCCACGCCCGTAGAGCACCCGCCAACCGAGTTCCGGATCTCTGATCTGCTTTTGCAGATTCTCTGCGTTCGAGTACTGCTCGATTGCCTTATCGAATTCTGCTCGGGATCTCTGCACTTCGCCAAGCACATACCGGCATTGAGCCATGGCTGGCCGGTTGGCTAATCGGTCGGCAATTTCACTCGCTTCAGTTGCATCTTTCAGGGCTTCGTCGTATCGCTTGCGATCAATTTCGTTTGTGCCGCGCTGTAGCAATGTAGCGACAACCGCTCCTTCATCGCCCGCTGCTCGAGCCCGTGTCAGCGCCAATCCAAAATACGTGTCCGCCTGCTGGTTGTTCCTGCGTCGGCGCTCAAGATCGCCAAGAGCAAGCATACTGGCGCTTTCACCTGCCACGCTTCCGATCTTCTGCGACAAGCGCAGACCGCGCTGAAAGCGTGTTTCGGCTTCCGAAACATCCCCTAGCGACTCATAAACAGTTGCGGTGTCGTTCAAGGCTTCCACCAGTTCGCGTTGTAAACCGGAGTGCTCATAGACTTGCTCCGCAGCAGCATACTCTCGTAATGCCGCATCGTAGCGCCCCAAGCCAACCAAAGTTGTGCCTTTTCCCTTGTGCCAGTCCGCTTCCTCTTTTGCCAGTCCAGCTTCTCTCGCGACCCGCGAAGCTCGATCGAAGTTTTCGAGGGCAGCATCGACCTCTCCGGTACCGGCAAGGCATAACGCAATATTGCCAAAATCATCGCTGGATGCCGGCTTGAGACCAAGACGCTCGCTGATCTCTAATGCTTGCCGATAGTAGGGCAACGCCTCACGAAATTTTCCCAGCAGCAGGTAAATACCACCAATGTTGCCGAGAGTGTCGGCCTCCCCTCGCTCAAAGTGCGATTGCCGGTGCAGTTCGAGGGCACGCTGGTACTGCTGGAGGGAGTGCGTATATTCACCCCGCTCATCGAATACTAAGCCCAGGTTATTGCGAGCAGATCCCTCGAGTTCTTCGTCTCCAACTGCTGAAGCAATTTCGATTGATGCATTCAGATGATGAATAGCGTTTGGATAATCGGACCGCTCCCAGTAGATCAACCCCAACTGATTGTGGGTCTTTCCTATCTCACCGCGGTCGCCAAGGTCTTGTTTCATGTGCAACGCCTGTTGCGCAAATCCCAGAGCCAGGTCGAGATTCCCCAGTTTGCGGTGGCAGTTGGCTATGTATCCCAGACTTATGGCCTCATTGCGGCGATCTCCATTGGATCGGAAGAACTTGAGAGCTTCTTCGAACTTTGGAAGAGCAGCTTTTGGGCCTTCCTGCGTATACAGTTGCTTACCATTTTCGAGCAGATCGTTCGCTGGGTTTGGAGTGACGGCTTGGGGCCACGCCACGGCCGCAAACAGAACCATGCCAGGAATGCATTTGGAAAGCGAGCGCATTCTCAAATCACCGTGAGGCATTCAGTACAAACTTGATGGGAGCTGATTTTTGAACTCGACCGTCATCCAAATACGCTGCAACCCAAACGAAATATGCACCGTCACTTAACGTGGTGTCTCGAGGCAGGCGGGTAATGATCTGTTTCGACTCCCCCTCCCACACTGGCTCGCCTTCGGAAGTGACCACGTGAATTTCGTAGTAGCGTGCATGAGGAACAAGTTTCCACTCGAGAACAAGTTCCTTTGGTCCAATAACTGCCCCGTTTTTCGGAGACAACAACGCCGGCAGCCGGCCTGAGGGAACGCTGTTTCGGACTACATCGGAGGCATGCTGACCTGGCACCGACAGCGGCTCGGACTTTGTCACCACCGTCGCCACTGGCGGACGTGAGATGGAACCTGCTTCGTTTCGCGGGCCCTTAAGTAAGAAACCGACGATCAACGCACACACAATGCCTGCTGCTGTGGCTGGTATCAGGACCCAATGACGCACCTTGCGATTCGCAACTGTCGATTCCATTGCCCGTCGCTTAAGGCCAGGCGGCATCGAGTGTGGCACAAGTCGCTGCATCGTGACCACATCCCCGACCAGGCTGCGGCATGCCGTGCAATCTGCCAGATGCGACCCAATCTGGCTGCTGACCGCATTGTCGAGAGCGCCATCTACGTAGCCCGCGAGTATGTCAGCATCGGGACATTTCCACACCCAGCGCCTCCATCGAGCGGTCTCTTGGCTCATAGTTCCTGAACAATCTGAAGTCGTGCTCGGTTTTGAGGCTCCAGTCTGCACAACTTTGCGCTCCTGACATATTGCACGGACACGATCCTAATTTTTACGCTTTCTATTCCATCGCGCTCCGCAACTTCTTGAGGACAGCCGCGATCTGCCGATGCACTCTTTGCGCATCTCCCTGCCCAGTCAGCCGTGCAATTTCCTCCAGTGAAAGGTCTTCCTCAAACCTCAGTTGCAATAGCAAGCGTTCATGTTTAGGAAGCCTGTTCATGCAATTCATCATCTGCGCGTGTTGCTGCTGGTTCATGACGAGAGTTTCCTGGTCTAAGCGAACGTCAGGAATCTGAGAAACAGCTTCTTCCGCCTCATCCGATAAAACTGCGGTAATTGTGGCAGGCGACCGGTTCTGGCGCATGCTCAACATCCATCGCTGCCGCGAACTCAAAGACTGCTCAATTCGCTGCTCGGCATGTTCCACTTGACCAAGGTCCAACTGTGGAGAGACCGGCCGCAGATGCTGCAGCGTTTCCTCAGCTGACAGGCCGCGCTCGAATCTGCAGACATAGACTTGAAATTCCAATTCGGACAGCGACTGAATTGACTTGAAGGGTCGCCGCCTTCCAGTGCGCTTGCGGTGCCAATCCATGCAGAGATTCCGGGCAACAACCTGAAGCCAGGTTTTGAAGCTTGCGGGCCCTGTCGGTTTGAATTTCAAAAGGCGCCGAAAATTGCGTAGGGCAAGCTGCTCGCAGATGTACAGGTAACATTCAGTCGCCGAGTCGGTGTCACAAGTGGAAGCGCGAGCCGCTTGAAACAGAGCAGGAGAATACTGATCCAAGAACACTTCCCATGCCGGAAGAGGATCCGACGTTCGAAGTCGTTCAAGCAGCCCCGCAATGCCGGAATCGGCCACGGTTGCTCCCCCAAGTCGCGACAAATTCAGTGGGGACGAGTGTACCTCAAGAATGCGGCAGCCACCAAAAAGCCTAACTATGTAGCCCGAATTGCGTGATGTCTGCCAAACTGCTGACAGAAAATCGCAAGCGAATTCGCACACGGCCGTTCTAGCGGTCTGTTTGTGACGAGTTCTGCGAACTCCTACTTCTGCTGCCGGAAACGTTTCAATAAACGAACGAAATAGGAGCCATTCGAAACCACGGGTCAGCACAATATTGTCGCTGATGCCGCTGCTTGAATTCGTAACAAGAGCATCGCGCTTGCGGAACTCATAATGACTCGTAAAAACTAATTCTCGAGCGGCTCTACCAAATAAAGGTCACGTCCAGCGTGTTCAACGACCAGAGCATCAGGGTCGCCAGTGTAGTCTGACAATCGGAATGTGCGCGGATCCATATAACGTAAATTCACCTGTTCGCAGGTCGTTTGGTCCACAGCCGAAGCTAACGTGATCGAATAACGAGGAACAATAGTTCCATCGTGAAGCCGCTTACCAGCAAAACTTACGTGCGCCAGGTGAGCAGCAACGCACAGATTTTGCCGGAGTTCTTCGGATTGAGATACTAGTTCACGCACTCTCTCAAGCGGAGCATAGCCGTATCGTTTTATTAGGCTGCCGTGAGTTTCGGAAATCGTCGTGAGATGAGGTGCGTAAATGATCAATGCGCCCGCTTCTTCAATGATTGGCCCGAGCCGATAACTGGCTTTGCCGCCAACCCACAGATCGTCATAATGAGAATCGAGCAGTGCAACTACTCGTTTGTATTTTCGGCCGGTGTACTTGATATGCACATGACGGCTTATTGCGGCAGCTTGTCGCATAGCACGTCGAAAGTCGCCGCAGAACAAGGCATGCGTACGCAGCCAGCCATTGTCACGTGACACAACCGAATTAAGTGAGATGATTTTTGCAGGAATGAAATCAGCGGCAGCCTCGAACAGGTGGCGCGGCGGCGTTTCCACACGCCCAATAATCTTCTCAATGCTGGCGAGTGCGCCGAGCCAATGGGTGGCATGAGTCAGTTCAGGGCCCGATACGCCTGGAAAGAAGTACTTTGCGCCTCCCGAGAAGCCTGCTACCTCGTGCGGCATGGTTGTTCCGAAGACCAAGACAGTGTCATAGAGTCCTTTTTTCAGGAGCTGGTTGACCCTCAAGCTAATCGCTGAGTCCATCAACCCGGCCGACAACTCATTGATGCGTGCGGCGTCGAGCTGACCGATGGTTGTGAGCTTTCTGGGGTCAGCCCAGTCATGGTCGAAAATGTGCCTCAGTCCTGCAATTCCAATTCCGACAGCTCCAATCTTGGCGCGCTTTTCGGTGTCGGTCATGGGTTGGTGCGTACCCTGCGCGATCAAAACATCCAGTTTCTCGATTCCGCGCTCGGCCAAAATCTCGCCTGCTGCAGGAAATAACACATCGGTATTGTCATCCCGCGTTTTGTCGGCGACGATGGCAAGAACCGACGAACCTGTTGGAACCGTGCCCAGTGCCTCACGAAGAATGTTGCGCATTTCCGCCGGCGAGAGATCGGCGTGCGGGTCGCCGCTGCCGGTTACAACCGAGATTGGTTCGCTGGCAACTGTCATGTTCTCATCGTACAGGGCAGCACGATCATCTGATAAGGGTGGCTTTTGGAAAGCTATCGGACGTTTCTCCTGGACTATTGCGATAAAAAAAATCCACCCTGTTCCTCAGACCAAGATTGCGTAAGCTGCAAAGGGCTAAGAGCGATGCACGAGGCTATTTGATGCATAACCTGATTCCCAAAAAACCCGCAGGACGCCATTAGTGATGGTTTTAAACTTGACTTCGCATGGCGGTAAGCGGGATTGGACTTGTCGAGGGTGTTGGGAAATCATCGAACTCAAAAGCAACAGCCAACCGCTAGCGGAAGAGCGTCCCCACCTTAACTAGGGCTGCACAGATTACGGCTAAGCATTTCCGAGGGCCATTTCGCTCAAAACGCTCGCGATTATCGACTCCACCTTTTGATTGTCTTCACGAAGTTACGGCTTGCGGTTGATTATGCGTGCGGCTTCGTGCAGTTTGTTGACGGCTTCTTCAGGAAGTCTTCCAGAGGTGTCGGGAGAAAGATTCAGCAAGAGATTGCTCCGTCGCCGGCGACAATCGTTATATTCGCTCGCGATTTTCTCTGCGCTTTGCGTGGTGAATCCCGGTCGCCAGAACCAGCTGTTCATGGGAGGCATGGGTTTATACGGTGGACCTGTCGGAATCCACGCTTCCATCGGCATGTAGTAAATTTTGCCTTCGAACTTCATATGTGGATCATGGCCCTCCGGGAGAGGCATTGTGTCTTCGCCATTGATAACGTCGGTCGGCCAGCTTTTCGGCTCACAAATGCGGCCGAGATTCCGGCGGCTTTGGTAGTAAGCCTGATTCATCACGACGATTCCGTGCGGACTGTATTTCTTGATCAGCTCATACACTTCCCAGCGCTGGTCCTGCGAAAGCTTCCAAGTGATGTCCAGCAGCTGATAGAACGTGTTCGGATAACGGCTATGCAGTTCGTTCAGTTGCCTCTTTATGAGCTGGTAGTAGTCGCCCTTGACCGGTACATCCCAATCGAACTTGCCCTCATTGTGCGGATCCAGAATGCAATAGTAGAAGCCGTGTTTGATCTTGTATTCCTTGCAAGCTTTGACGAATTCTGCAACCACGTCCGTCTTGTTTGGACTGGCAGCGACGTCGTAGTCATAATTAGCCGAATCCCAGAGTGCGAATCCCGACATGTGCTTGGCAGTCAGCACGGCATAGCGAGCGCCCAGATCACGCGCGACTCCAATCCACTGGCGCACGTCCAGATTCGTCGGATTGTAGGTGCTCGCGGGCACGCCACCGGTCTCGTAATCATTGCCGGTGAACGTGTTCATGCTGAAATGAAACGAGACGCCGAATTGTAGCTTTTGGAATTCGTGCAGAGCGTGAGTGGGACGGGTTGCCGGTTCGATCCGGGCTGAAGCACCGAAGCCAGCTCGCGCCAGCAGGAAAGTGGAGGATGTTGCCACCGCTTTCGTAAACTCTCGACGATTCATTCGGCACTCTTTAAGGCAAACGCGACGTACACGCCGCCAGAAGGCGACTTCGTGTCCTTACCGCCACCTGCCGCAATCACTACATATTGCTTTCCGTTGACCTCGTACGTGATGGGAGTAGCGTTACCGGAAAAGGGAAGCGTGGTTTCCCACAACAGTTGGCCAGTTGACTTGTCAAACACGCGGAACTTCTTGTCATAGTTGGTCGCGCCAATAAAGATCAGTCCGCCCGCAGTTACGATGGGCCCACCATAATTCTCGCTCCCCGTGTTCTTCATTCCCTGATCAGCGAGTTCAGGATATTCGCCAATCGGGATTTTCCATTGGTACTCACCCGTATTGAGATCGATCGCATTCAGGGTGCCCCAAGGGGGAGCGATAGCTGGATATCGTTCCGATTCGAGGAACCTGGTGTATCCGGAAAAGCGATATCCCATCTGCGGCTGCACCGGCTGCCCCGAAATCTCTTTGTTCTGTCCCTCGCTTACGAACAGCACCAGGGCATTGACTTCGTCCGGCGTGAGATTGGGAAAAGCCGGCATTCGACCTTTGCCCTTTTGAATTCTTTCCTTGATTTGATCCTGAGTCATCCGATCGCGAACGCCCACCAGTGAGGGAAACAGCGGCGGCGATCCTTTCATGTCATCGCGATGGCAAATCGTGCACTGACTTTGATAAATGCCTTTACCACTCTGTGGGTCGGCTTTGTTTTCGGCGAGCTCAACCGCCCATGCCATCTCATTCGAGTTGACGTAAAGAATGCCCGTCTCCGGATCGTATGCCGGACCTCCCCATTCCGCTCCGCCGTCAAATCCTGGAAAGATGATCGTGTTTTGCTTTGTGCTGAGCGGAACGAATTGCCCTTCGCTGCGGTACGTGCGAAATTGTTGCAGCGCCCATTGGTGTGCTTCAGGCGTGCGATTTGTCAGCATGTCTTCGGTCAAGCGCTGACGCGCGTACGGCGCAGGTTTGGTTGGTAGTGACTGCTCTGGGGTGGCAACTTCTCCTTTGAGATCACTCACCGGGTATTTCTTAGTTTCTAGGGGATACAACGGCGTGCCATTCGCGCGATTAAACAAATAAACGAATCCTTGCTTGCTGGTTTGCGCCACCGCGTCGATGGTTTGCCCATCTTTCTTTACGGTTATCAGCACCGGGGGAGCGGGGAAGTCGCGATCCCAAATGTCGTGATGCACGCCCTGGAAGTGCCAGATGCGTTCGCCGGTTTCGGCGTTCAGCGCTATCTCGCAATTTGCGAACAGGTCGTCGCCGATGCGGTCACCACCGTAAAAATCGAAAGCCGCCGAACCGGTCGGAACGTAAACGATCCCGGTTTTCTGATCAACGGTCATTCCGGTCCAATTATTTACGCCCCCGCTTTTTTGCCATGCGTCTTTCGGCCAAGTGTCGTAACCGAGCTCGCCCGGATGTGGGATGGTGTGAAAGCTCCAGCGCTGTTTTCCGGTGTGAACGTCGTAGGCGCGGATGTCACCGGGAAGTGCGGGCAAGGTTTCTGGCAGACGGCCGCCGACAATAAACAGATCCTTGTAAACCACCGCGGGGCTGGTGAGTGCGATGAAGCCGGTTGCGACATCCCGCCCGAGTCCTTCGCGAAGATCGATGCGCCCCTGATTACCGAAGGTTTTTACCGGCTGGCCGGTGTCGGCGTCCAGTTCGTAAACAAAGTTCATTACGCCGACAATGATGCGTCGGTCTTTGTTATCGGAGCTGACCCAATACGTGAGACCTCGATCCGGTTGTGTGCCGAGGATACCGGAGTCAAACTTCCATTTCACCTTTCCGCTCGCGGCATCAACAGCGAAAACTTTTTGTGAGGGCGAGATGCCGTATAGCACTCCGCCTACTTCGATAGGACTGGTTTGAAGACCGCCGGCTTCTCCTGTGTCATATGACCAGACGAGCTCCAGTTGCTTCACATTGGCACGGTTGATCTGCTTTAACGGCGAGTAGTGCGTCGCGTCCGAATTGCCACCGTACACCTGCCAGTCTTGCGACGCCGCTCTGTCCGCGCTTTGCGAGTGCAATGGCAAAACCAGCAGAAGGCATATGAACCACCCGAATCGGAGCTGAGTCATCGGCCAATTAGAACATAACCCCAGGCTGAGCTGAATCTTCCGCGGGTCATTGCGGGTACCATAGACCGTGCCTAAGTTGCCGCACGAAATGCAAGATCGATGTTGCTTCCCCAGCCACCATAGGAAGATAGCCCGATAGGTTGGGTGATTAAACGCATTCAGGAATTCGGCGGGGAACTGCGCTTTAAAACGCTCCGTAGGGTCGAAACCCTTAGCCCCGAGTAGAAATTCTTGGTTGCGCCTTCGCGCAGTTGCGTCATGCGGGACGGCATACGCCTAATGCGAAATCCCCAGATACCACAAGCTGGGTGTCCTCAGGCCACAGTAACGGCTGCCACCTCATAATCGTCGACATGTGGAATGGTGAATTGCAGTACTTCACTTTCAACATTGAAGCGTAGGCTTTGCCCGCCCCGCAGGAGTTCGACGGATCTTACTCTCGCGCTCGGCGGCAGCTTCATTCTCACGGTTTGGGGACCGAGCGGGTAGACCGATTGCATCCATGCATGGTGGGCATTGGGGTTGGTGTAGTTGAGCACATGCACGGCATATCCGACCGCCGTCTCCCAAGCAATCATCTCAATGAAACCTTCACCTTCCACTTGCACAATTTGTTCATTCCCAGTAATCCAGCGGATGGTGTTGTGCAGCAGGCGCAGCAGGTCACCGTGGCCAGTCAGCCAGTAGCTGCGCTCGATGTCTCCAGAGAAGTAGGCGACACGGGAAGAGCCAACTTCGCGCAGCACTACCGCTGGTTCATCGGTTTGGGAGATTGGAGGGTAAGCCAGTTCCGGTGGATAGCGCACAAATCCTGGAACCACGGTGAGCACAGGGTTCTGCACGGGCTTTAGGGGCACGCGGTTCTGTGCACCGGGGAGCCAGTTAGTGTTGTTGAAGCCTTCGATGATCCCGTGCTGGCGGTCGATTCGGCCGTAGTACGCGTTGCCAACAGTGCCGATCACAGCTCCGGCCTGGTGAATACCAAACACATCGGCCAGAGCAAAATCAGTGCGCGGAATAAGATTTTCGTCATAGAGGCCGGTTTCAAAGCTGGCCATCAGCGATCCGCCGGATCGCACGTAATCCCGTATCTGATTGCATTGGTGATCGCTCAGCATCGCGATATTGGGCAGCAAAAGCGCGCGATATTTGCTGAGGTGCTCATGATCGAGTCGGTCTTCATGCACAAAGTCAAAAGCGAAACGCCCTCTGAGAAGCGCGTCGTACATGCCTTGGATGGTTTCATGCATGTATGCGCGTGAGCGGGTCGTGCTCGGGCCGGGGTAAAGAAGCTGAGTGCTTTGGCCCAGTATGACACCGATGTTGGCGATAGAGCGGCGGGTCGTGAGGTGGGCGTCGTGGTGGGCGGTCCAGCCGAAGTAATCACTGCCGACCTTTTGCCAGCGGCGATCTTCGCCAAAGCCATTTTCCGAGCCGACGAAATGGTAATAGGGCACCATGCCGCCCGCCAGGGTTTCGTTCAACCACATTTCAGCTTCAGCAGGGTTCTTGGAGGCATTCCGCCAGGTGATAGCGCCAGTCGAATAGGCAGCGGTGACGTTAGCAGCGAATTTCCCGCCCATCACGGCATTGCAGACACGTCCCTGCAGGCTGCATCCCCAGATGGCCGGGTCCTCATAGGTCCGGCCCTGGTTATCTGCCTGGAACCAAGCGGCGATCTTGCCGAGGCGACTGAGATTAGGACCTCCGCGAACGTTGCCGCCCAGATTGGCGAAGAAGAAGCTGTCCGGTTTCTTTTCCTTGGCGATGCCATCGTACTTCTGCCAAAGCTCGAATACGCGATCATCGAACACGCGCCAATACGCTGGAGTGCCGGAACGTGGGAGCTTGCTGCAGATTGCGCAGTAACACTCCGGCAGGCTGCCGAGAGGCGGCCAACCATTGGTGTAGAAGCAGTCTACGTCATACAGTGAGTTGACCTCCCGCATGATTGCCGGGACGTACTCGTCCATATAGCTCGTGAACATGCATGTATTGAAGAGACGTGGTTCTTCGTCGCTGAATTGTACGGAGCCATCCTGGTTGCGCATGGCCCACTCTGGATGAGCCTCGAGTGCATCGCCCCAATTGAGGTCTGGGCTCATGCGTGCCACGACTCGCATGTTGCGCTTCTTAGCAGCAGCCACGCACTCACCGAAGAAGTCACGGCCGTTGAGGAATTTTCCATGGCGATGAAACCTGACTTTCGAAGGGTAGAACGCAAGAATCCCGGTGACACTCACGAAGACAATGTCCGCTTTCGCAGAATGCCAATATTCAGCCCATTCCTCGATGTTCATCACGGCGGGGTCATGCTCGGTCATATTACTTTGCCCCACCCGCCGAATCCTTTGCTGCCAGGGCTCGGTGTCCGGGTCAATCGCTGCCATACGTGGTGGCAGTGCGACTAAATCGGGAGCAGGCCCGGCGGAAGCTTCTGCGGAAAGCGTCGAGGCTCGGACCAGAGGACTGAGTGTGCCTGTGATGGGAATAGCGGCTCCAGCAGTTTTAAGAAATTTGCGGCGGTTCAGCATCGATGGCCTCGGAGTTTTCTCTGCACCGGAAGTTTAGTTGATGCAGAATTTGTAATCCAATTGCGACCGTCATTCCACGACTTTTATCCGGCTCGCGCAGACACGCAGGTGTAACCTATTCCCGAAGCGAACCGAAGGCTCGCCAATAAAAATGACATTCCAATCTGGAGCAGAGACCGCGGAAGTTCTTTCGGCACAGTCCCTGGCGGAGTCGGGCGGTCCTCTCGAACCTGCGGACCGGAAAGCCGCCAACTTCGCCGCTCTCGTTTCCTTCTTTGCTCTGTTTTGCGTTGTCGGAATCTCACTCTGGGGTCTTCCTTTTTATTATGACTTCATGGTGCGCGAGTTCGGTTGGACCCGCGCACAAGTCACATCAGGAAACGCTTTAAGCAAGTTGATCGTCGGCCCGGTATTTGGCTTTCTCGCCGGTTGGCTGGTCGACCGCTTTGGCCCCCGCAGCCTTCTTATCGCGGGGACTTTGATGGCTGGACTCGCGCTCATTGGACTCGGCAGCATTGCGACTCTTCCCTGGTTCTACTTCTTCTACCTGCTGAATGCACTCGGTTACGTTTGTGGGGGACCGCTGCCGTGCCAGGTTCTGGTTTCGCGCTGGTTTGTGAGAGCCCGCGGCAAAGCCATGGGATTCGCATATCTCGGAATCGGAGTTGGTGGCGCTTGTGTACCCTGGGTTTCGCGATTTCTCGTCGAGCGATTCGGATGGCACAGGGCCCTGCAAGCGCTTGGCCTGCTCATCATTGTTATAGCCGTCCCATTGGCGCTTTTCGTCAAAGACGCTGCGCCCCTTGCCAAAGCGCAATCCAGGGTCACGAGTGCCGACGTGAAACGCGCATTCAAGACATTTTCGTTCGCGTTGCTGATCATCGGAAGCATGTGCTCAATCGCTGCCGTCAGCGGGACTCAGCAAAGCCTAAAGCTCTTTCTTAGCCTGGACCAGCACTATACCCAGTCGCAGGCGGCACAGGTTTTGTCGCTCGTCCTCGGTTTCAGCATCATTGGCCGTCTGGTGATGGGCTGGCTGGCTGACCGCTTCGACAAGAAGTACGTGATGCTGTTGATTTATCTTTTGGTTGCGAGCGCCATTCCGCTGATATTTCTGGCGCGTCATACCCTGACGACTTCGATCGCAGCTGCGATCTTTGGCATCGGGCTGGGCGGGGACTACATGATTATTCCGCTGATGGCTGCCGAGATCTTTGGCGTGCAGATTCTGGGCCGGCTGATGGGCGTGCTATTGGGCGCCGGAGGCATTGCTGAAGCGCTTGCGCCCTGGTGGATCGGGCGCATTCGCGACAGTACCGGCAGTTACAACTATGGTTGCGTTGTACTCGTCGGTATGGCATTGCTTGGAGCTTCAGCGGTTTGTCTCCTGCCAAAGAAGCGGAGGATCGCATGAATGCGCCCATTGTGCGCCTTGCCAGCCTGAAGGATGCAAGCCGATTCAGAGAGCACGTACGTTCGCTGAACGTGGAGGTTCCGTGCGATGAAGAAGTGTTTCATGGGCAGGATTCTCCTTTGCTCCAGCCAATTTCTCGCGGTGGCTTGAAGATAACCAACCATATTGCGGTCCAGCCGATGGAAGGTTGGGACGGGACGTCGGATGGGAACCCAAGCCAAGCAACGATTCGCCGTTGGCAACGTTTTGGACAGAGCGGCGCCGGGCTGATCTGGGGCGGGGAAGCGGTTGCTGTTTCGCACGATGGTCGCGCCAATCCCAATCAACTCATCATCGCGGAGCATACGAAGAAAGGACTCGCGCAACTCCGGCAAACGCTGATCGATGAGCATCAAAGGACGACTGCATCTCGCGAGCCGCCTCTGATTGGCTTGCAGCTTACACACTCAGGCCGGTACTGCAAGCCGAATTCGCAGACGCGCAATGAGCCGCAGATCGTGTATCACCACCCCATTCTCGATAAGCGCCTGCGCCTGTCCGATTCTTACCCGCTGATCACAGACTCCGAAATCGAAGCTATCATCAGAAAGTTTCATCACGCATCAGCGACGGCGCATGAACTCGGCTTCGACTTTGTCGATATCAAGCATTGTCATGGATACCTTGCACATGAGTTGCTCGGCGGACACACTCGGCCGGGCCGCTTTGGCGGGAGCTTCGACAATCGTACCCGCTTCCTTCGGGAAGTCGTGGAAGGCGTACGATCCCTTTCTCCGAAGCTGGAAATTGGCGTTCGACTTTCCGTCTTCGACATGATTCCGTTCTTCCCGGATCCAAGCCAATCCTCGAATGGCAAGTTGGGCCCGGGCATTCCCGAAGACGGCGGCAACCTTGTTCCTTACCGATGGGGATTTGGCGTTAACTCACAAAATCCCACCATCATCGACTTGGCGGAAGCTGCGCGTTTTCTCGAACTTCTCCAGCGGCTTGGAATTCGCTTGGTCAATCTTACGGCGGGCAGTCCTTATTACACGCCGCACATTCAGAGGCCAGCACTCTATCCGCCTTCCGATGGATATCAGCCCCCAGAAGATCCGCTGGTCGGAGTTGCCCGACAGATGGGAGCTACACGGACGCTGAAAGCGAAATTCCCTGACCTGATCATCATGGGCTCCGCTTACAGTTACCTGCAGGAATTTCTGCCGCACGTCGCGCAAGCGGCCCTGCGTGAAGACTGGGTCGATCTGGTCGGCTTGGGGCGTATGGTGCTGACTTATCCGGAGATACTCTGGGAGGCAACTCAAGGTAGCGCTTTGCAGCGCAAGCGTATCTGCCGGACTTTCAGCGATTGCACAACTGCCCCGCGCAATGGCTTGCCCTCGGGTTGTTTCCCGCTCGATAGCTATTACAAGGAGTCGGAGTGGGCGATCAAGCTGAATAAGGCGAAGGGAATCGAATCCCGAGGTTCATCGAAAATTGTCGGTCAGAGCGCGACTTGAGACGAGACCATGCCCCAAGCTATTGAAGATCTAATAGAAGGAAAAAAGCTGCGCCGAAAGGTGCAGGGCATCGCCGCCGCCTTGCTGCCATATAAAGAGGATGGAACGATTGCGGTCGAGGCCTTCCAGGAGCACATCGTTACAACACACCGCGTTGGCTTGCTGAATGCCGTCAACATGGATACTGGATATATAAACTTTCTCAGTGCCACACAACGGCGCGAGGTGCTGGGCTGGACCCGGGAAGCTCTGGGCGGCAACATTCCTTTCGTTGCGGGCGCCTATATTGAGAATGATCCAGGCGACGCTGTCCCGCTCTATCGCGAGCAGATGGATGCGATTGCAGACATCGGCGGCATTCCCATCATGTTTCAGTCGGCGCGACTGCACGGCAAATCCGCCGCCGAGAAGGCGGCCATTTATCAGGCAGCTTCGCACGGCTATCCCCAGGTGTTGGCCTTTGAACTTAGCCCGGTCTTTGCGCCGAATGGCGAGATATTTGACGATGAAACTTTTCGGCGTTTGCTGGACATTCCCGAAATCACAGGAATGAAGCATTCATCCCTCGACCGCATGCTCGAGTTGGGGAGGTTGCGTGTTCGCGACCAGCATCGCCCCGAGTTTCGCATCTACACCGGTAACGACCTGGGAATCGACATGATCGAGTACGGCTCCGATTATCTTCTGGGCCTGGCAACGTTTGCTCCGGGAAAGTTTGCCGAGCGGGACCGCCTGTGGGAGCATGGACACACTGATTATTACGAGCTTTCGGACGCGCTTCAGTATTTGGGAAACGTCGCTTTCCGCGACCCCGTCCCCGGCTACAAACATTCCGCCGCTGTGTTCCTGCATCTGACCGGAAGGATTCCGAGTGCAAGTACGCATCCCAAAAACCCGAAGCGCCCGTCTTGGGAAGAGGAGATATTGAAAGATTGCGCGCTGCGTTTGCAGTTAGAGGCACGCCCTTATCGCACACGTTAGCAGGACGGAATATCGGCGCTGCTGGCACTTACTTTCCGGTGTAGCCTAGTAATCGCGACCCGGACCGATCATCAGTTCGGTAGTTTAAAGTCCCTTTACGCGGTACAGCACAACCCCATGCGATGGAACAACCGCACTGATACTGCTGGCAGTTTTCTTTGTCTCGCCGGTCCACAAGTCGTGTAAAGAATAGCCGTCTTTGCTTTGCGGAAGAGCAATCGTGGATGCTGGAACCGAAACTTCCTGTTCTTTCCCGCCGATGTTGAACAAACCGATGATCGTGTCTCCATTCGTTTCTCTCTTGGCGAACACCTGCTGGTTGTGGTTATTGAGCACCCTTTTTGCCGCGATCGAATCCTGGTCAACCGCAAGAACTGCCGAGTTTTCGAGGTATTTCTGCAGGTCGGTTGGATCGAGGTGAGTTAGATCGATGCCGAGGATGAACGGTGACGCTCCAAGCGCCCACAGGCTGATCTGGGTCTGGCGCTCGGCCGGAGTCAGCCCGTCGTTGCTGCCATTTCCTATCTCGATGGAGTCATAGTCGTTAAATCCGCCCGGACCAGCGTAAGGTTGCCATTCCGCCACGAAGTTGAAGCGGTTGGCAACGTCAGCCCAACTCGTCAGCGGATAGCTGCTTTCGCCCTTTTCGCAGCGATAGCATTCAACGTCAGGCGCGAATTCCCATTGATTGGCGTACTTCATCAATGTTGGGGCGATAGCGATGGTATAGCTACCCTGAGTGACATCCAGGACCATGGGCCGCCCGCTTTGCCGTATAGCATTCGACCACGCCTTAATATCTGCGACGTTGCTATCTTGCATGCCGTCAATTTTGATGTAATCAATACCCCACGCCGCGAGCATCTGCACCCATGAATTCGTATATTCCTGCGCTCCGGGCTTGTTGTAATCAATTCGGACCATGCCTTTGCAGTTGTAGTTGTTCTCCTTTACAGACGGCTCCGCAATCTGGTCAGCCGTGTAGGACGTCTCCTTAATCGACGTCTTCCGGTTGACGGCCTGTTTCGAAATTCCCGGCGTGACATAAATTCCGAACTTCATCCCGAGACTGTGGACGTAGTCGGCGATCACTTTCATGCCATCGTTTTCCCCTTTGGGTGGGAATCGCGATGGATCGGTTACCCAGCGGCCATACGAGTCGACGTTCGGCCCCTGCGGTCCCGGACACTGATACCAGAAGTCGTCGAGGTTTATGTATTGATAGCCGAGTTTCTGCAATCCGGAATTATGGAGGGCGAGCGCCTGGGCTTTCATTTTGTCTGCCGTCGGCGTTTTGCGGATGAAACTCCAGCTACTCCAGCCGAGAACCGGCGTGCGTTCGAGACCGTTGTCCTCTGAGCGCGCGTGCTGCACAGACAAGCCCGCCAATAACGTGATAAGCAGTGCTGCTCTTAAGCATTGTGTCCATTCTTTCGAAAAGATCATTCCTTTCGTCTATCACAAGCGGGGGAATAAAAACAATTATGCATTTGCAGGCGGTGCACATGAGCGTATTCGTGATTGCTCCCGCGCCCGTGGTGCAGTCAACGATGGTTGGCGAAATCGCGCTGAAAAAGGCAAATAGGAGCTCAAGCTTCTACTAACGACCGGGCAGTTTTCTGAACTACGGGTTTAGCGCTATCCCTTCGCCTACAGTTTTTACTGTATTGGGCATCTCTGGGCAAAATGGCTAGCATGGGATACAGTTATCGGAAAAGCCGCCAGTGGTGACGGATGCCAGCTTCGACTCCGTTGCCTGGATGAATCTTAAATTTGTTCGAACACTTCACCTCTAAACGAGAGGTTCTTAGATCGTCGCCTCCGATATGAGCGAACTGAAGCAAGCAGAAGAAATAACGGGTCTGTTGGCTGCCATCGTAGCGTCCTCGGATGATGCCATCGTCAGCAAGAACCTTGATGGCATCATCACGAGTTGGAACAAGAGTGCGGAACGGATATTTGGATATACCGCTGAAGAAGCCATCGGGAAAAAAATCACCCTGATTATTCCATTAGAGCGCCACAGTGAAGAGTCAGACATTCTCGACCGTCTTCGACGAGGAGAGCGCGTTGACCATTTCCACACCGTCCGCAGGCGGAAGGATGGCGGCCTCATCGATGTTTCACTGACTATTTCTCCGGTGAGAGACCCATCCGGCCGGGTAATTGGAGCCTCGAAAGTGGCGCGGGATATTACCGCGGAAAAGCAGGCCGAGAGAGCATTGCGCGAAAGCGAACAACGCTTTCGTGTGATCACGGATGCCTCGCCCGTCATGGTGTGGATGGCCGGGACGGACAGGCTTTGCTATTACTTCAATAAGGGATGGCTGGATTTCACCGGGCGCACTCTCGAACAAGAGTCCGGCAATGGCTGGGCAGAGAACGTGCATGCGGAGGACTTCGACCGCTGCCTGCAAATCTACATCAACAATTTCGATGCTCGCCGCCCATTTGAGATGGAGTACCGGATGCGGCATCACACCGGGCAATACCGCTGGATCTTGGATCGAGGAGTGCCGCGCTACGCGCCGGATGGGACGTTTGAAGGATATGTCGGCGGCTGCCTCGATATCCATGACCAGAAAGAGGCGACGGAGAAGATTCGGATCGCCGATGACATGACACGCCTCATGAAGGCGCAGGATGAAGAACGACGGCGTATCGCCCGGGAACTACATGACAGTGCTGGGCAAACCTTGGCTGTGCTCGGCATGAACCTCGCGCAATTGGTTCACCGGGCCGAGGCCATGGCACCCGAGTTAGCGAGAGACGGAAAAAAGATTGAGGCTATGGTTCGGCAATTACATCGCGAGATACGCACTACGTCTTACCTGCTACATCCACCGCTTTTGGACGAAAGCGGTCTTGCATCCGCTCTTAACCTGTACGTAGACGGACTGGCAGAACGGAGTGATGTAGCCATCACGCTGGATGTTTCCGAAAACGTTGGCAGACTGCCGAGTGACATGGAGCTTGCAATTTTTCGGGTAGTGCAAGAATGCGTAGCCAATATCTACCGACACTCTGGTAGCAAGACCGCACTTATCCGAGTGGTTTGCGAAGGAGAAAGTGTCCGAACGGAGGTGAGAGATCACGGAAAAGGCATTTCGTCCGAGCGATTGGCGGAAATTCAATCCCACGGCTCCGGCGTCGGGATCAGGGGGATCCGAGAGCGTATACGTCAATTCCACGGAAAAATGCAAATCGAATCAAAGGGTTCAGGTACCACTGTGATTGTAAGCATTCCATTACCCAAGAGTGCTCGTTCGCCAAATAGTGACCTGCTTCAAGCCGCGGTTTAGCTATTAAAGCGGATGTAGGCGCATTATTTGTACCCCAATCGGTTTCCTATTCTTAGAAATGGTTCCGTAATCGCCTCGATTACTAGCTAATGTACCGTCATCGGAGTACAATTGTGGTAATCCACCTATGAAAAACACCAAGTTCCTTGTGAAACTGAGCCGAAGTGGAATGCATGCTCCTGCATTCGTGCAGCGGCTTGATCGCACTCCCATTCAGACGACTACCAACCGGAAGTTAGCACTGCTAATGGGAAGATTGACGGCCGAGGATGCCATCAAATCTCTTCAAACCTCCCGCTGCACTCCGGAACTGGTTTCCGTGTCAGTGAGCGCCTAGCCTTTGGCCTGAAGTTTAGAAGCCGGGAGCTTTCGCACGGTTTACAGCCCTGAGTTACTCTTTTATAACGGGCTCCAGTAGGACTCCGGCATTTCACAGTCAATTCCGCTACAATTCGACTGGTTCAAATTGATTTCCACGGAGAACAGCTAAATGGCAAAAGCTGCAGGTAAAGCAAAGACAAATAGCGCCTTCATGAAGCCGATGCAGCCATCCGAGCACTTGGCCGCAGTTGTCGGATCAGAGCCGCTGCCCAGGAGTGAGGTCACGAAAAAGATTTGGGCTCACATCAAAAAGCACAAGCTGCAGAATCCGCAGAACAAGCGTGAAATTCTTGCCGATGAGAAGCTGCAGCCGATATTTGGCGCCAAGAAGTTGGATATGTTTCAGATGACCAAAGCGGTCAACAAACATCTGAAATAGACGGGTTTCATTACAAGCTGATTCGCGGAAAGCCGCATCCTCGGGAATGCTGGAGCAAAGTTGGTCCCGGCTTTGCTCTTACTCTGTCATGAGTGCCTCAGGATATAGACGGTCATACCTTTTTCCAGTCGTTCAGCGACATCAACTCGTCCATGATCGCCTGTAATCTCTGCAACCGTCGTTCCTGATCCGCCGCTGCCACAGCACTCTTGCTGCCACCCTGCGCAAACAATCGGTTCGCTTCACTGATCTGCGCGATTTCCTCGCGCAATTTGGCAATACGTTCTCTAATGGGCAGCTGCATAGTGTTAGTTCTGGCCTGTTCTCATGATCAGGAACTACCTCGAGTTTGGAAAATCCAACGCCGTTCCAGGAACGCCGGCTTCAATGGCGATAGAGTCGGACTGCCACTATTACGCTAATTTTAGTCCCAAATCGCGGCCACGCTCCGTAGAGGTTCGCCGTATTGAAGAGTCCAAAACAAAATTCAGTATGCTGCTCCTGATTCACGTGGGGCATCATTGTTTTGGCCGTGATGCTATGTTCGGACGCTATTTGTGCGGGTCGAACTCGAGTTGCACCACAAACTTGTTACTGGTCGCTGCTGGAGCGTACTTCCATTGCTTAACCGCCTTCATGGCCGACTGTCCTAGAATGGGGCTCCCGCCCAGAAGTTGGGTGCTCTGGACTTTTCCGTTCGCGCCAACCACGATTTCAATTCGAACTATTCCGCCGATGTACAACCTCTTCAAAGTTTCCGGATAATCAGGTTCCACTCGCGTCAGGAGTTTACGGTCTGATGCATCCGTATCTTTAATTTCCGACAATAGCGGTCTGACACAGCCAAGCAGGAATGCGAGGACGACCGCGGCAGGAAGAAAATGTATGAACCGCGTTTTCATTTGGTGAATTGCTTTCTGAGGTGTTGTCATTGCTGCTGTATCCTTGCGCTCGTTTTCACGGCAACACCACACTCAATTCGTAAACCTCTTGTGTACTCCTGTCGCGCACGAATATCCACGAGCCATTCGGAGTACGGCCACTCCACTGACCAAATGGGCCGGGATAACGATCAAGGCCTTCCAGCTTAAAAACACGTTCGGTGTGGCTGTCCCCAACTTTCACGCTGCGAATCGATTCCTCGTCGGTGACGGAATCGTCGAAGTAGAGATGTTTGCTGTCAGCCGACCACACAGGGTAGCTGACTGCGCCGGCCGCTTCGGTCAGCCAGTTCGTCCATCGTTGAGTCTGGTAATCGAAGAGCATCACCTTCGTAAAATCTGGCGATAGTGCAGCAATATATCTGCCATTGGGCGACCAGCGCGGACTGAACAGCCCTTCTGAACCGGGCACGCTGGTGACTTCGTGCGTGGCGAGGTTCACAATTCTAATGTTGATGTCTTTGCCATCGTGCAGATAACCAAACATGATCCGGGTGCCATCGGACGACCAATTCGCATCAATTTGGCTACGATCCTCATCCAGCACATCTTCCGGGTTTCCGCCGCCTGCTGGAATCACGGCGAGCTTCCACGGCTTGCCGGTTCGCATGCTGACATAGGCAATGGTGTGGCCACCCGGCGACCAATGTGGCAATGCGGCGCGCTCCGGGGCTGAGGTCAGCTGCAATCGATCACTTCCATCTGCGCGGCATCTCCACAGCGTGCCTTCGGGAATGGCCACGTATGTGACCCACTTGCCATCGGGAGAAAAGTCCAAGTCGGTTGCAGAAATTCCTGGTAGCAGGGGCACGAAGTTTCCCTTGCCAGCATATTTTATCGGCTGCCCGACTGGCCGAACTCCGACTGCAAAGAGTCGCTTGTTATCCTGCGCCAGGGACACATTTCCGAATGACATGGGACCGTTGGTCATCTGTACTGGCACGGCGTTACGGGCTCGCTCGGAGAGGGCCCATAGCGTTGTCACCGTCGTGGGAACATTCTGGGTCACCTGAAAAATGTAGTAATGTCCGTCAGCGCTCCACTTTCCGCAACAGGCGGCATTAGCGTGTTGCCAGCTGCCCAGGAAAGCATGCGGGGTTGTTCCGTCCTGCCCAATTTCCCAAATCGTGGTCGTGTTCTGTGCCGTGTTCCCGACGCTGAAACGTATGCGCTTACCATCCAAAGAAAAATGTGGCGCGAAGACGGAACCTTCTGCTGTGTAGAGTTCCCGCGCCGAGGATCCGTCAGACTTGGCGATCGACAAAGTGGCTCCCTTTGCGAAAACCACTTGGCTTCCATCTGGCGACCAACTCGCATCACCGCCTGTCAGCGTACCAAGCTTTTCTGGCGTGCCCGAATTCATTGGTAGCGCCCACAACTCGTTATCGTTCGCGCCAGCGGGAACTCCCGAGATCAGCAGCTTGGTCTGGTCCAGCGAGATATCAAGGGCCTGAATGTCGCTAAAATTGCCCGATAACAATGAGCGGTCTGCGTTTTGTAATGAGAATGTAGCGACCACGTGATGGGCCGAAGACGACTCTGTCACATACAGGTTCGAACTGTCGGATAATACGTTCGTTTTGCTGGCACCATCGTGAGTGAGTTGAGAGATGGAGGTCACCAGCGGTGGTGTGGTGCTCTTTTCAGTACGAGGGTCGGCGCATGATGCGACCGTTGACGCAAACAATAAAGCTGACAAAGCAACCCGAAATGACATTTCCCCCCCCGAAATATCCCGAATGTAGCAAAGGAGGGCTCTCGCTCTTCACTGAGAAGCCAAAAATCATCTTACGAAGGTAATCCTCGCCAATACTGCTGTATCCACCTCCTCGCTGAATGAGCGCCTGAGTCGCGACCGTAAAACTCCGCCATCTGGAGGCGAAAGCGCCGACTGAGAGTCGTTGACGCAGCAAAGAACCCTTATCGTACGTGCTTCGGAATCGATGAAACCTTTCGGACACTGACCTTCGTTACTTTTTAATTATTGCCTCATTGACACATACTGTCGCTGAAGTTCGCAGAGTACGTGATTCACAGCGGGCTTTCTCATTCCCGACGACTCTGAGGCTGTAATGCGGACATATTTTCGCGTCTGGCTGCTCTTTTCCATTTCTGCAATTTCAACCGCAACCGCACATGCATCCACCGTTACTGGAAAAGTGACGGTGACCTCACCTACGGCGACGTTATCTTCGGGCCCGGTCCATTACAGGGCGACCGCTACCACAACCTGCTCGAAGGGAATTTCGGCGATGGGAGTTTACACTGCGCCCTACAAGCGGGTTTACGTGGTGAAAGGTGCCAAACTGGACACGGTGCTTAACCTGTCCCCTGGCACTTACGATACCGTGGTGCAGGAATGGGACAATTGCAACAGTTCGGCATGGGTACACGTGCCAGTCACAGTTCAGCCAATCACCGCGCCGACCGGCGTCACCACAACATTGGCAGTCCAGACCGGAAATAACACCAGCGCAGCGAATACATTCCTCAGTCAGAGCAATGGCAATCTGGGGGCGACCAACGTAAGTAAAGTAGACATTCACACCTTGTTGTACCCCGGTGCCAGCACCGATATTTATGCTGAAATACAGCCCTGGTTCGGGGACAAGCGCCACATGAAGGTTGGATACGTTTCCTGGGATCCGACTCAAGTCAACAAGCAACTGAATGACATGGTCAGCCGCGGCATCAACGGGGTAGTGATCGATTGGTATGGACCAGCCGATCCCACTGAGCCTACTACCTTGGCCTGGCTCGCAGCTGCCCAGAACACTGCCAATTTCAAAGTCATGATCATGATCGACAAAGGCGCGGTGACACTGAGCCCGTGCTCCGGTTGCAATCCACAGCAGACGATGATTTATTTGACGAAGTACGTTTTACAGCATTATTCAGCCTCGCCAGCCTATGCCACCTGGAACGGGAAACCGCTGATCACGGAATTCGACCTCGATAAGCACTACACCCTGGACTGGAACGCAATCAAAGCCGCAACCTCGTCCAACATCGCCTGGATTTTTCAAAGTTCGGGCGGGTTTACTCATCCCGTAAGCAGCGGCAGCTACTCGTGGATGAATGCAACCTCCACCGTATTTGGGATGGACTATCTTACGAATTTCTACAACGCCGCAATGAAGGCTCCGCAGCAGATGGCGTGGGGGGCAGGTTACAAAGGTTTCAATGACACCCTGGCGTCCTGGACCTTGAACCGCGTTGTCGGACAGCAATGCGGGCAGACATGGCTCCAGACTTTCAGCAAGGTCAACAGCTACTACAACTCCGGCAACCAGCTTCCAATGTTGCAACTGGTCACCTGGAATGATTACGAAGAAGGCACAGAACTCGAGTCCGGAATCGATAACTGCCTTAGCGTTTCCGCTTCGATTTCCGGCACACTCCTGCAATGGAATGTGAAGGGGAATGAAAACACCATAGACCACTATGTTGTCTATTTCAGCTCTAACAGCCAGAGTCTGGTGGAACTGGATCAACCGGCTGTTGGCGTTCACGCCATCGACTTGGGTCCATACCGACTGCCGAGCGGCACTTTGTTTGTACAGGCTGTCGGCAGACCCTCAATCAAAAATCAGATGTCCAGGCCAGCCAAGACTCCCTGGTAAGCGCGTTCTACCAGGTAGAGATAGCGACATAGGTCCAGCCTGCGATGAATATGAATGGAAAACGCCGAATCTAATTTGGCTTGGCAGTGAAGACGAGGAAATAATCCATGCCATCGCCCTTTACGAAATCCTGTGAGTCCCGCAGCTCATAGCCTGCCTCGGCGGCTTCGCGAATGACGACGTTCTTGCTGACGCCGTGATCTGTTCCGTTGCCGTTTCGATCAATAATGCCAACTGTGGCTCCCGGTTTAAGCGATGAGTGCAGGTTCTTGAGTAGAACAACTGGCCGCGCGACTTCGTGGTAGGTTTTCAGCATCAGCACGGAGTCAAGACTGTGAGCAGGGAGCTGTGGATCGTCAGGTTTGCTGAGGATCGTTTTGATGTTCTGCAGCTGTTCTTTTTTTGCGCGTCCATTTATATATTTAACTGCTTCGGGGTTGATGTCCACTGCATAGACTGTGCCCGAGGCGGTTACGCGGCGAGCCGCGCGCACGGTAAACCAGCCCGATCCCGCACCGATGTCCGCAACGGTTTTGCCGGGATCAATGCCAAGCATGTCCATTACACGGTTGATCTGTAGGCGATCGTCGCGTCCCGGAGATTCGAAGATCGAAAGATCGCCAGTGTAGGGAGTACTAGTCTTGCGTTGCGGGACCGGGGCCGGGGAACCGGACTGAGCCCGAACCGGCGCCCAGATGCATGCCGATAAGATTGAGATCAGTCCCAGGCATTTGAGTGCTCCACTAATCCTTCTCCACCTGAAAAGGAACCCGCGCCGATCG
The DNA here is from genome assembly GCA_035493765.1 of Terriglobales bacterium. Lineage (GTDB taxonomy): Bacteria > Acidobacteriota > Terriglobia > Terriglobales > Acidobacteriaceae > Gp1-AA145. Next base: position 2,782 of record DATJHT010000161.1, on the reverse strand, counting down.
AGGTTTGTCATTGTGTACTCCTGACACTGCTGTCCGCCACCGATGCCGGTTCGGCTGGTGTATTAAAAAGGAACAGGTGACGTAAATTAGGCATGCTTTTCAAGGGTGATAGCGCGTCGCTGGTCACTTTTGTTCCGCTCAGATTCAAATAGGTGAGTTGCGACAATGATGAAAGCTCGGCAAGGGTGCGTCCGGTGACTGCCGTTCCTTCCAAATGAAGCGCCCGAAGATTCTTGAACTGCCTCACAGTTTCGATGCCGGCATCCGTGACCGCGGTTCGTCCCAGTTCCGCTTCCACAATAAATGGTGCGAAACGTTGAAATTGTGCCAGCTGCACATCGTCGAAATTACTGGCGACGTCGATCGTTCGAAGAATAAGGCCATCTGACGGATTCGCAGAGACCGTCACCAGCTTGGCTCCTTGTGATTGCTGCATTCGCCGAATCTCACCCATTAAGGCGCTGTAATCGCCAACCGGTGGCGGTGCCTCGTCCTGATCCTCGGCAATAAAAATCCCGGGGATGCTAGTCGCATCAGGCGAAGCGCCCTGTAGCACCCATGCGCGTATTCTCACAATTTCGTCGGGCGTGAGCGGCGGGCGGCCTTCGGCAGGCATGAAGTGAGGATCATTTGGAGGAAGCGTTACCTTCTTTAAGAGCAGACTGCCATCGGGGTTGCGGGGAGCGATCACGATACCGTCTTTGCCCCCGGCCATAAGTGACTCATAGGAATCTAATCGCAGGCCGCCTTGCTCCTTATTCGTGCCATGGCATGTAACACACTTGGTGTCGAGAACTGTATAGACATGTCGGGCGAAAAAAGAATTCGGATGAGATGAGACTGCGCTCGGGGCGACAAATCTTTTCAGCGTCAGTGGCATGTACCGGGTTAAATAGTCGCTTCCATGAGTAAGCGAGCCGCCGTGATGAGCGGTCCAAGCAAGAGTAATGAGAACTGCAGTAAGTAGAGTGAAATACAAGCGTGGCTGTGCCGTAAGCCATGAGCGGCGGACGGCGAGGCACAACAACAACTCAATTGCCAGCACGATTCCACCGCGCATGTGACGGGTAACCGTGGTCCCGATTTCCCCGCTGCCGTATGCGAGAAGAAGTCCAAAAATAATGGCTAGAACGCAGGTTGCCAGAGATATCTGTAGTACGAAACCTGCTGCCTCGCGCAACGATTGACGTCTCGTCCCCGCGAACTCGAGCAGCGGCAGAAGCACAATCAATCCGATAGGAAGATGCACCAGCAATGGATGGAAGCGGCCGAGGAATTGCAACCAGTCAGCGTGGGGCTTGCCGTCCAGAGGGAAAAAGAGCGGCAACAGCGCAATGATCGTGCCCGCACAGATGCTGCCTATCCACACCCTGGGAACTGCGGGCGCTCTTCGCAGAACATTACCGGCGGCATCCACAACCTTCGCCGCGAAGCTCACGCCAATATTCCTTGCACCACAGATGCCGGCACGGGACTAGTGAGCTTTTGGTTCAAGCCCTGGAACTCATAGGTAAATCTGTTGTGGTCTATACCCAGGCAATGAAGAATGGTGGCGTTGAAATCGCGCACGTGCACCGGATCCTTTACTACGTTGTAGCTGTAATCGTCGGTTTCGCCATACGTGACTCCGGGACGCACGCCAGCGCCGGCCATCCAGACGGTGAAGCAGCGCGGGTGATGGTCGCGGCCATAGTTTTCCTGGCTCAACCCGCCCTGGCTGTATACAGTACGCCCGAATTCGCCCGCCCAGATGACGAGCGTGTCGTCGAGTAAGCCGCGGCGCTTGAGATCGGTGACCAGCGCGTAACATCCTTGGTCAGTCTCCTTGCAAAGTATCGGCAGATTTCCGACGACATTATCGTGAACATCCCAGCCTCGCTTATAAACCTGAGTGAATCGGACACCGCGCTCGGCCATGCGCCGTGCCAGCAAGCAGTTGTAGGCGAACGTGCCTGGCTGTTTGGCTTCCGGACCGTAAAGCTCCCAGGTTGACTCCGGTTCTTTACTCAAATCCGTGAGCTCGGGCACAGAAGACTGCATGCGAAACGCCATCTCGCATTGTGCGATGCGCGAGTTGGTCTCGGGGTCGCCTACTTCGGCGAGAGTCTGCCGATTGATCTCTTCTACCGCGTCCAACATCTTGCGCCGAGTATCGCGATCTACGCCGGCGGGATCTTCCAGGTAAAGCACCGGATCGCCAACCGATCGCAGACCTACGCCCGAGAATTCGGATGAAAGAAAACCGCTGCTCCACAGACGCGAAGACACCGGTTGATTGTTTTCCTTGGGATTAGTCTTCGTCTGAAGAACAACGAAAGTCGGCAAGTTATCGTTCATGCTGCCAAGGCCATACGCCAGCCAGGCGCCGAGGCACGGCTTGCCCGCATTCATGTTGCCCGTATTCATGAGCATGATCGCCGGTTCATGATTGATCGCATCGGTGTTGGTGGACTTGATAAAGGTGAGATCGTCCACCATGCGTGCGGTGTATGGAAGCAAATCGCTGATCCACGTTCCAGTTTTCCCCTGTTGATTGAAGGGCCAATGTGCGGGAGCTACCGGGAAACGGGCCTGCCCGGCGGTCATCCCGGTTAGTTGCTGGTTGCCTCGAACCGAGGCAGGCATATCTTTGTCGAATTCTTGCGCGAGGTTTGGTTTGTAATCAAAAAGATCCACCTGCGGCGGAGCGCCAGACATGAAGAGATAAATTGCGCGCTTAGCTTTGGGTGCGAAATGCGGGAGTCCGAGACTGTTGCCCGCAAATCCCGTCTGCGCACTGCTA
>DATJHT010000160.1:0-12273 GCA_035493765.1 Terriglobales bacterium | reverse complement strand
GTGGAATTGCAGCACGTCAATGTGAAGCTGCTGTTGCGAGATCCCGCAGCAGTTGATCTGCATGCCGTGGTGCCGGTTTTTCACAGCTGGATTCAACAGCGGGGGAGCGAAGAACTGCTGCTGGACGTTGCCAGCTACGCGCATGTGAAAGACGGGCCGGGTATTCTGCTGATTGGGCATGAGGCGGATTACAGCTTGGATGTGACCGACGGGCGACTGGGTCTCCGATACAACCATAAAGGGTTACTTGAAGGATCGAACGCCAGCCGCTTGGATCAAGCGGCACGAGGGGCGCTGAATGCCTTAGAACGCCTCGAGAGCGACGGCAGGCTCGGCGGCAAGATTCAGTTCGACGGGCGTGGCATCGAGGTGTTCATCAACGACCGTTTACTGGCGCAAAACAGTGATGAGACCAGACGCGCGGCTGATCCTGAACTGCGGGCGCTCCTTGGGCGGCTGCTCGCGGGAGAAGGATATTCGCTGGCATATGAGGCTGACCCGCGCAGGCTTTTTGGGGTTAGGGTCCAGTTCGAGAGAGAATTCAGAACAACCGAGCTTTTGCAAAACCTTACTCAACAGCGAGCCAACAATGCCGGACTCTGACGTGATCGGAAATGGCCTGGCGGCCTATTTCAGAATGATCCAGGCACGTATCCATGAGTTGACCGAACCGTTGTCTACGGAACAGCTCTGGACGAAGCCTTACCGACATGGCAACAGCATCGGCAATCTGGTCCTGCACATCACGGGAAATTTGAACTACTTCGTCGGGGCCCAGATTGCTCAAACCGGGTACGTACGTCATCGCGATCTGGAATTCAGCGGCTCGGGCAAGCCTAAGGCCGATGTGCTGTCAGAGCTTGATCAGGCAATAGAAACGGTGGTCACTGCCATTGGCGAGCAAGCCCGCGATGATTGGTCTGCCCCATACTCGGCCGAGCGCACCGAACACAGAGACCGGTTCAGTATGGTTCTGAAATGCGCCGGCCATGCTGATCATCATGTGGGTCAGATGATCTATTTGCAAAGGGAACTGTTGGGAAACAGCTAGGGGGCAGTATTTGACCCTCCACTCAGTGTCCGATAACAAGTATTATGTAAAGTCAGGAAGCGCCCTTTCGGATTTTCACCTCGCGAATCGGCTTACATCTTATAGCGGCCCAGATCGTCGTCATTCAGGCCCTCGAGCCACTTTCGCAGCTCTTCACTGGTAGCGGGATCGGCAGCCCCGGCTGCTTTCTTCTGGGTCTTTAAAACTTCATCTTCTACGAAGATTGGACAATCCACCCGGAGCGCCAGCGCGAGCGCGTCTGACGGACGCGAATCCACGCTGATGACACGGCCATCGCGCTCCATCCATATCACCGCATAAAAAGTGTCTTCTTTCAGTTCAGTGACGACGACTTTGTGGACATGGGCGTCGAGGCCGGAGAGCACGTTCTTGATCAAATCATGGGTCATAGGACGAGGCGTGCTGACTTTTTCGATCTCCAGAGCAATCGCATTGGCCTCGAAAACGCCGACCCAGATGGGCAGCACCGTGTCGCTATTGGTGTCCTTGAGGATGACAATAGGAGTATTGTTGACGGGATCCATCAGCAGGCCGCGAATTCGCATCTCGACTTCCATTGGGACTCCTCTAAAACCTTCCAGGCGCTGAGGCCCACCTACATTACTAAGTCACCCACCAAACTGTTCGGGAAAGCGGTGGTCACATGTACCGGAACGTAGATGCCGGATGCAATATTCGCGTTCTCGGGCGCGGTGAAGTTCAACGTCTTGTTTTGGGAGGTGCGGCCGATCCACTGCTTCCGGGCCTCATTCTTCCCTTCAACCATTACTTCAAGTCGCTGACCCAGGTGTTTCTGGTTCGTGTTCTTTTGGATATTCTTCTGATGCTCCTGCAAAGTAGTTAGCCGCCGCGACTTCTCATCATCGGGAACGGCGTCTTCAAGAGCAATTGCCGGAGTATTGGGCCGCGGGGAATATTTAAAAGCAAAAACGCCGTCGAATCCTACCTCAGACAGCAGAGACAAAGTCTCACCGAAATCCGATTCGGTCTCACTGGGGAATCCGACAATGATGTCGGTGGTGATGGATATCTCGCGCCTGGCCGCCTTCATCCAGGAAATACATTCGAGGTATTTCTCGCGAGTGTAAAGCCGTTGCATGGCATTAAGGACACGAGTGGAACCGCTCTGCACCGGCAGATGAACGTGATCGCAAAGTACCGGGGAGGACTCGAGTGCCTGGACGATGTCGCGTCCGAAGTCGCGCGGATGTGACGTGGTAAAGCGCACACGCTTAATCCCCTGAGTATCGGCCACGGCCAGCAGCAATTCGGCAAAGCTATTCTTCCCTGCCGGATCGCGATAAGAATTAACATTCTGGCCGAGGAGTTGGATTTCGGTGTAGCCCAGATCGGCCATCTGGCGGGCCTCAGCCAGCACTGAGTCTGATGTCCGGCTGCGTTCTTTGCCGCGCGTGAACGGCACCACACAGTATGAACAAAACTTGTCACAGCCTTCGATGATGGTGATGTATCCGCGATGCGGGTTGGTGCGCGCCGTGAATTCGGTTTCGAAGCACTCGTCGGTGGAGCGGTCGTCAAGTCCGGTGACGCGGCGATTCCCCGCTTCGAGTTGGACCAACATCCCGGGCAAATTCCGGTACGAAGCCGAACCGCAAACCAGAGACACATACGGAGCGCGGTCGAAAACCTTGTGGCCTTCCTGTTGCGCAACGCAGCCGAGCACGCCGAACTTTTTCCCCTGAGCTTCGAGCTTCTTGTAATCCGCGAGGCGATGGAACACCTTTTGCTCGGCCTTGTCGCGGATGGAGCAGGTGTTATAGAGGACGAGACCGGCTTCTTCGACGGTTGGAACCTGGCGATATCCTTGGGAGACCAGCGTCCCCACGACCTTTTCCGAGTCGTGGGCATTCATCTGGCAGCCGAAGGTCTCGAGATAAAAAGTCTTTTCCGCCGCAGCCATCAGGTAAAGTATAGCGCAGCGAGTAGCGAGGACTGGGGCGACTGACGCAGTTCGCCGACAACCCTGTTCATCGAGAGACTGAGAGTCATCCGAGAGCGCGCTCATTCATCGGTGACTCGACGTTCTTAACTAACTGCGCGTCTGCACGGTCTTGCCGTCTTCGACAAATGCCTGCATCCAGCCGAGGACGCGAACCCAACCATCACTGTGGCTCTTGCACTGCTCGAGGTTGCCGGCAAAACCGGAGTGGTGAATCTTGACCAGGGTGCCGGTACCAACACGGTGCGGGCCTTGCTGGTGGAGGCCGTGAACATTGTGAGGTACGAGCTCCCAACGAACCACGGTGTTGCGAAGATTCGAGAAACTAGGGTTCCAGGTGTGGACTAGCAGCCGTGGCGGATCGATTTCCAGATACTCGCCCTCAACCGTGAACTCGGTGCCATCATCGCCGACGCCGCGGGTTGACCACTTGCCGCCGGGGCGAATGTCGCCCTTCGACTCAGTAACCCGGTACATGCCTTTTTGGCCCCACCATTGCGCAGTCTGCGCGGGGTCAGTAATCGCGGCAAACACTCGCGCCGGCGGAGCCGCGACGAAAACCTCCGCTACGATGGCATCGTTGTCGGGAGTAATGAGAGCGGTGGCCACTACCTCCTCGTCTCCATGGTCTCGCCTTTTTCGACAAAGTCCCGCAACCAATCGAGCGACCCGATCCAGCCTTTGTGGTGGTCCTGTGCGTGACGAAAATGGCCGGCAAACCCTGAGTGCCGAACCTTTACGAGCGTACCTGTCCCGACGCGGTGCGTGCCGCTCAAATGCAAGCCACGAACCTCGTGTGGCTGGAGTTCCCAGCGCACAACGGTTTCAATATTGTCGACGAAGTCCGCGATACGAGTGTGTACCAGCAGTCGCGGTGGATCCACTTCCAGATATTCACCCTCGAGATGAAAACGTTGTCCCGACGGAGTCACACCCTCATTGGACCATTTGCCCCCGGGCCGCAGGTCAGACTTGGATTCTGTGACGCGAAACACGCTCTTGTCTCCCCACCATTGCATCCTTTGTTGCGGATCGGTAATGGCCTCGAATACGCGGGCCGGCGGAGCCGCAATAAAGATCTCCGCCAGGATTGCATCATTGTTGGGTGTGATTTGAGCAGTGGCCATTCAGTTCCTCTTGTCCGCGGTTTCGCCCTTCTCAGCAAAAGCCTGCAGCCAGCCAAGCACCAGAGACCAGCCGATGGTGTGCGCCTTGGTCTGATCGGCATTGCCGGCGAACCCGGTGTGAGTGAGCTTCAACAAAGTGCCGCCACTCTGCGCCTCAAGTTCCCACAAAACCTGGGTGACGGTCGGCATCCAGCTCGACGTCCACGTATAGGATAGGCGGCGTGGCGGATCAATTTCGAGGAACTCTCCGTGAACGGCGATGTCTGTACCCATGGAGGTCGAGGTGCCGGAACATGACCATTGGCCGCCGACGCGCACGTCCATTTCGAATTGCGAGAAACGATACTTGTCGCCTTGTCCCCACCACTGCTCAGCTTGCCGAGGATCGGTGAGTGCCTGAAAAATCCGCTCACGCGGAGCGGCGATGAAAATCTGCGCGCTGACGGCAGTATTGTCGGGAGTAATGTGCAGCTCAGGCGTGCTCATGGTTGCCATTGTAATCACCTCGATTACGAGGTAAGCACGGGCGAGGACGCCCGTGCCCCCACGATTTATTGCGCTGTTGAGTTATGTTTTCGCCTTCCACAGGCCGAGGTGCGCACCTGTCGGGTCGGCGATAATGCTCAACCATCCTGCGCCCATCACTTCCGTGACGTCTTTCATCACCGTTGCGCCAAGAGACTTGGCTTTTTTGGTGGCCGCCTCGATATCATCCACAAGGACGTAAGACAGCCAGAATGACGGTGCGCCGGGAATCGGACTCTTCATCAGGCCGCCGCCAGTTCCCTCTCCGACTTTGATCATGGTATAGGCGCCGTCGGGCGTGGGCGCGGGCACGTCTTCGAGTTTCCAGTCAAAAAGTTTGGTGTAGAAGTCTTTTGCCTTCTTGACATCAGTAGTGTTGAGTTCAACGTGACAAAATGGATTAGGCACAGCTTTCTCCTTCAAGGATTATTTTCAACAGATTTATCGATTCTCTCCGGGGCTGAATTACTCGAAACTTTTTTAGCCCTTCTTCTGCAGGTCGAAACGTTCCACCATTTCCTTGCCATGATTCATAAAATGCCACTCTTCCGAGTGATGATTGGCATCGGTAAAAGTGAAAACCACCCGTTGCATGTGGCCGTCCTCGGGTGAAGCCAGATTGGTCGCATCCAGGAAATCGAAGCTGACGGTCTTCCCATCCGGAGAAATACTCGCCTGCATTCGCGGCTGATTCCCGGCGGCGCAATAGTGGGTGAGCAGTAGACGGTCGCCGTCCATATGGAACATGCTGATCATGTCTTCGCTCTTGCCCTGCATCTCACTTTTGATTTCGGCCATGACCGCCGAATCGCCGGCGGTGCTTTTATAGGAGACCTGTACCGCCCCGCCCATGCTGGTCTTCCCTTCCCAGTTGCCGGTGAGAGACTTTACTGCGTCAAAGGACTTTTGCCCGGCGGACTGGGCCATGAGGTTGAGGCTGATGAATAGAAGCAGAGTTGGGGACCATGCGCGATTGAGTTTCATGTCTGATTTCTCCGGTGATGGGTTTTCAATTGCATTGTGGCGCTTCAACTTTCAATTCGCTACAGCTCATTTCTTGTGCTTTTTAGTTTCTTTTTCGTATTCGCTTTCCACGAAGGCTTTCAAATTAGTGAGGCTGACGGTCCAGAATTCGCGATACTGATTCAGCCAGGAATCGACCGATTTCAGCGGCTCGGGATTCAGCTGATAGAGGCGGTGCCGCCCTTCCCTTCTCTCCTCAACCAGGTGCGCGCGGCGCAGGATGCCAAGGTGCTTTGAAATCGCCGGGCGCGACACTGTGAACGAGCGAGCGATCTCTCCGGCGGGCCGCATGCCGGTGCGCAGCAGATCGAGAACCGCGCGGCGCGTCGGGTCGGCCAGGGCACTAAAGGCAGCGTCGGGGGTTGCGACCGGCGCATTTGAGCTGTTTGAGGCCACTTGCACTCTCCGCCGCGAAGGCCTCTTCGCTAAATATGTAACCGACCGGTGACGCATAATGCGTAACCTTACAGTTACATAAATCTGGTGTCAAGGGAAAAATAATTTTTTTACGGAGATTCTCAAGGACGCCGTTCTTACGATTCGGTGTTCCGAACTGGGCTCACGCCTGAGGGGAATCTGCAGTTCTCATTGCCCAATGCATTACAATCGGTGACTTCCGGCCATCTCATGCGAGGCCAAATGAAACATTTTGTGCTTTGGATATTCGTTCTCGTTTGCATCTGCGCCTATGCTCAACAGGCACCCAAACGTCCGAAGATCACCGGCATTGACCACGTGGATTTCTACACGACGGATGCCGCGGCAAATGAAAAACTTTATATGTCTGTGCTTGGTCTCTCGCGCACCGATCCCATAGAACCTGGGCAGACGCAGCGGTTCATGGTCGGCACTCAGTGGGTCGGGTATAGTCCGGCACCTGATCCCAAGACAACCGATCGCATGGATCATGTTGCTTTCAGGGCGGATGACTGCGAAGCTCTGCGTGTGTATCTCGGCGCAAATGGCATCACGGTCCCGAATGGACTCGACACGTTGAAGACGGGCGAGCGCAGTTTCAGGGTTAAAGATCCGGAAGGAAATACGATTGAGTTTCTCCAACCGACGGGAGGACAGCTGATGAAGATGCATGTCGCGGGAAAACCGGAACCGGTTCTCGATCCCGTCTCCCGACGACTGATCCACACCGGCTTTGTGGTCCATGATCGCTCCGTTGAAGATCATTTTTACAAAGACATTCTAGGGTTTCACCTCTACTGGTATGGAGGCATGAAGGCCGACCGCACTGATTGGGTCGCGATGCAAGTACCCGACGGCACCGACTGGCTGGAATACATGCTGAACGTTGATGTCAACCCCAGTCTGCACCTTACCGGCGTGATGAATCACATTTCGCTGGGCGTGAGCGACATGAAAGCCGCCCAGGCAAAACTCGAAGCGCATGGCTGGAAGCCGCACGGCGACGAGCATTCGCAGATGGGTAAGGACGGCAAGTGGCAGCTCAATTTGTTTGATCCCGATCAGACGCGGATTGAGCTGATGGAATTCACACCCAAAGAAAAGCCGTGCTGCTCAGAGTTTCAGGGTAAACATCCCAGTGAAAGCGACTGAGCGAGTACCCAATCGTGCTCCTGGCGTCTCGCCGGCTAATCTGGGCCGAGCAGAGTAAGTAGAAGGCAAACTATGGACAGGCGATCATTCGCTAAAAACATCACTGCTGCATTAGTCACTGCTCCCGCGATCCCCAAAATCTTAGCTACGGAAGAGAAGCCAGAGCAGCCGGCGGCGCCACCTTACAAGCTCTCGGTCATGCTCTGGACCGTGTACCGTGATTTGCCCTTCGAACAGCGACTGGAAAGAGTTGCCGCCGCCGGGTATACGAACGTGGAACTGGTCGGCGAATACGCGAAATGGAGCGATGCTGAGTTTGATCGAGCTATGGCTGCACGCAAGCGCCTCGGCGTCACTTTCGACTGCACTGCTGGCATCAAAAGCAGTTTGTGCAATCCGGCTGAGCGCGACGCGCTACTGGTGGAAATTCGAGCGACGCTGCCGATCATGGAGAGGCTGGAGTGTCCCGCGTTGATTCTGCTATCCGGAAATGTCGTTCCCGGTGCGACGCAGGAAGCGCAGGCGCAAAGCTGTATTGACGGCCTGCGAGCCGCCGCCCAGATTATCGAGGGCAAGAAGATTAATGGCGAGCCCTTACGCCTGCTGCTCGAGAATATCGATCCGGAAGAGAACCCGAAATATTTTCTGACTTCGGTGGCCAAGGGGTTCGAAATCGTGAAGGCGGTCAATCACCCTCAAGTTCAATTTCTGTATGACTTTTTCCACGAACAGATATCCGAGGGCAATCTGATCGAAAAGCTGGAGAAGAACATCGAGCGCGTCGGCTTGGTGCACGTCGCCGATGTTCCCGGACGCCATGCTCCCGGAACGGGCGAAATTAACTATCAGAATATCTTTCGCAAGCTAGCCGAGCTCAAATACAACCGCATCGTCGCCATGGAATTCCTGCCAACGGGGGATCCGGTGGAGGAGTTGAGGAAAGCGAAAAAGATGGCCCTACACCCTGAGAAGGCCGAATAGGCATCTCATCACCCCTTAATCCTCTTCCCTGCCTCGTCCCATACCGCGGTCGTTTCTTTGAAATAGGCGTAATTGGCCAAGTGGCAGCCGATGGCGGCGCGGTTCCCGAACTCTTCGTTCTCGACGACTTTCTTGCGCGACCGAACGGCATGGAAGAAATTGGCTTCGTGGTCAACCAGGTCGCTGTAGCCCTCTGGCACGCCGTAAACTTCTGTCGCCTCGCTGATCCTGACGTCGTGCAGGGGATGCTCTTCCTCAAATTTGGCCAGGTATTCATCGCGCAGCTTTGCCGGCCAGCCGTAGATTGAATAACCCTCGGGTTGCGGGCGCGTATCTTGCGGCGTGTAGGTCAGGGTTGATCCTTTTATGATGGCCGTTCCCTTGGTCCCATAAAAGCCGATGAACTCGCCCTGGTCGTTGTTCAGGTTGCAACGCAGGTACACACGGAAGTTTGGATAGTCGTAGAAGGTTTCGATCAGGTCAGGAAAATCGCGACCATCTTTGAAATGGAACAGGCCGCCGGTTGATTGCGCGCGCTTCGGAATTGTCGTGGTCCCGGTGATGAAGTTGATACCGGAAATCAGATGAACGAATAAATCTCCAGCCAGGCCCTCGCCGTAATCACTGAAGCAGCGCCAGCGAAAGAAACGGACGGGATCAAACGGTCGTTTGGGAGCGCTGCCGAGAAACGCATTCCAGTCGATGGTCTGCTCGTTGGCGTCGGGAGGAATGGGATACACCCAGGCGCCGCTCGGCGAATTGCGATCCCAGTATGCCTCAATCGAATACACGTCGCCCAGTTTGCCGGAATCGAGAAGTTCTTTCGCTTGCCCATAAACAATCGATGACACCCGCTGGCTGCCGATCTGCACAATGCGGTTCGACTTCTGCGCGGCTGCGATCATAGCGAAGCCGTCATCCACCGTATGCGACATCGGTTTTTCGCAGTAAATATCCTTTCCTGCGGCGCATGCATCTTCAAAAATCCGGCGATGGTTATGATCGGGAACGGCGATGATGACAGCATCGACATCTTTGCGGTCGAGGATCTCGCGATAGTTTCGCGTCGCGGGAACGCTGGGGTTCTTTACTGCCTCCTGCGCTGCGGTGTGACGGGAATCGTACAGATCGCACACGGCTACACATTCAATTCCAGGCACATGGGTAGAGGCATTCAGCAATTCGCATCCGCGAACTCCGGTGCCAATGGAGGCGAAACGTACGGTATCGCTGGGTGCGACTGGGCGCGGTGAAGCCCACATTGGTTTTGGTTGCAGCAAAGTAACTTTTGCTGCCGCTCCGGTTGCTACCGCACTGGTTCCTACACGAATAAAATCTCGACGAGTCCACGAACTATGTTTCATGAATACCAGACCTCCAGAAGTCCACCACTAGAAAATCGTTGCGGCGGAATTATCGCACATGGAGTTGCGGTTTTCGTCTGAGATTTCGTAACCGGCAGAACAAAGTCAAAAGCTCTTAACAGCAGAGTTCGAGCAGGACGCAAAGACGAGGACAACCAGGCCGTCGTCATTGAGATTTCACCCAACTAAGGCCTTCTTATGCGCGTTTCGACTGCGGGTGAGGTTAAGAGCTTTCCTGGCGGCGCGGGTTTATACTTACGCGCTGCTATTTTCCTGACGCGGAGCGTCCATGAAGACAATTCTGCCGCTTCTATTGCTTGTTCTTTCGGTATTAACCACGGTTACCGCACAAAAAATGAAGGACGCCAGCCCATCCAATCCGAAGTTCTCTGCTCTCGAAGACCAATTCGTTAAGGAATCGCTGGCGCTCTCTCCGGTCAACGCGTCTCAGGCCGGCTATCACAAACATGTGGATGCAAAGACCGGGAAGACCGTCATGCTGGACGCGCAACTAGACGACGTCAGCCCTCAAGCCATGGCCGGCTACGCAAAGTTTTATCGCGACTGGCGCGAGCGTTTCCAAACCGAAACGCCGGTTGCTTCGTTGAACGAGCAGGATGCCGCGGATTATCGGCTGATCGACGACCAGATCTCACTCAGCCTGCTCGAATTTGAAACCATTCAGAATTTCAAACACAATCCGACAGTGTACGTAGAGCTTCTTGGCAACGGGTTATTCTTGCCCCTATCGCAGGAATATGCTTCCAAGGAAGTTCGCGTGGGCGACGTTGTCTCGCGCATCAGCCAGATTCCACGCTTCCTCGAGCAGGCGAAGTCTGATCTCGTAGACGCCGATCCCATCTTTATTTCAACGGCAATTGACGAAAACGAAGGCAACAGCGGCCTCGTCGATTCCCTAGCCAGTGACGCCGGCTCCAGCGCCAGCCTTAAAGCCCGGTACGAGAAGGCCGCGCCCGCCGCCAAGAAGGCGCTCGCCGAGTTCAACGATTGGATGAAGAATGATCTTGCCAAGCGACCGACCAATGGACGCAACTGGCGGCTCGGTGCCGAGTGGTACGCGTTAAAATTCCGCTACGTAATGGAGACGGCGATCGAGCCAGCCCAGCTTCTCGCCGATGCCGAAGCCCGGCTAAAAGAAGTTCGAGCCGAAATGCTGCAAATCGCCCTGCCGCTCTACAGGGAAATGTATCCAGGCCAGGACGATTCCAGCAGCCTACCTGAACATGAGCGCGAAAATAAAATTATTGCAGCGGTGCTGGACAAGATCAGCGAGGAGCACCCTCAGCGTGGACAGCTCATCGAAGCAGTTAAGGCCGATCTTGCCGGCGTCACTCAATTCATCCGCGAGAAGAAGATCGTCACGCTTAGCAGCCGCGACAATCTCAAAGTCATTCCGACGCCGGAGTTTATGCGGGGCATTTATTCCGTCGCCGGATTTCATCCGCCCCCGCCTCTCGAGCCTACTGCCGAGGCGCAGTACTGGGTGACTCCGATTGACCCTAAAATGCCTGAGGCCAAAGCCGAGAGCAAACTCCGCGAATACAACAATTACACGTTGAAGTGGCTGACCATGCATGAGGCGTTGCCTGGGCACTACATTCAAGGCGAGCACGCCGACGATGTCGAGCCTTTGACGCGCCGCCTGGTGCGGAATCTGTTCGGCAACGGCGCTTACGTAGAAGGCTGGGCAGAATATATTTCGGACGTAATGACCGACGCTGGCTATCTCGACTCCAGCCCGAAGTTCCGCCTGATGCGTCTGAAGATAAGTCTCCGCTCGATGGTTAACACCATTCTCGACATCCGGCTTCAGACCATGGACATGACTGACCAGCAGGCGCTCGACCTGATGATGAAAGATGCCTTCCAAACTCAGGCCGAAGCCGACGGCAAGCTGCTCCGGGCGAAATTGAGCTCAACCCAGCTGCCAACTTATTTTGTTGGCACCCGCCAGTGGTGGTCGTTGCGCAAGAAATATCAAGCCGCGAAGGGCAGCGATTTTAACATGGAGGAGTTTCATAATCAGGCGCTCGATCAGGGGCCATTGCCTCTGGAATATCTGGAGAAGATCATTCTGCCGCCCGAGCAAGAAATCCAAAGACTCGATCCTTCGTTGGACAAACTCGTCCCAGCAGATGCCAAAGTTGAACGCGTAGTCACCGGATTGGATAAATGGAGCGAGGGGCCCGTCTGGACGCGCTCAGGCACCCTTCTTTTTGCAGTGATCCCAGCGAACAGCATCATGCAGTGGTCGCCCGGCAAAGAGGCGTCCGTATTCATAAAGCCAAGTGGCTACATGGGCGCGGCGCCCTACGGCGGTCCTGAGCCGGGATCGAACGGTATGACGCTGGACGCAGATGGCCGGGTTTCAATCGCGGGACATGGACGCCGCAATGTGTGGCGCCTTGAAGCTGTTGATCCTGACGCCCAAATCACGGTGCTGGCCGATTCTTATCAGGGTAAAAAATTGAACAGCCCGAACGATCTGGTTTACAAATCGGACGGTTCCCTCTATTTCACCGATCCGCCGTATGGCTTGCCCACGCAGCAGGATTCCGATCCGCTAAAAGAACTGCAAGTTAACGGTGTTTACCGCGTTCCCAACGCGCGGGGGCAAAAACCGGGAACGCA
>DATJHT010000159.1:0-20121 GCA_035493765.1 Terriglobales bacterium | reverse complement strand
ATGATGCTGATGGGGGTGATGTGCTGGGTGGTGAGTCTCATTCAACGGCGTCGCGGAGGCGCCGTTGGAATGACCGGTTCATCATCCAGTCGATTGCCCATGATCGCCGCGGCGCTATTGGCTGGTACCGCGATCTCACTCCTGGCTCCAATGCTTTGGACTAGATGGCAACCGCGCTTTCTGCCATGGGAACTGGAAACCTACATCAACGGGGTGCACAACCTGGGGCAGCCGCAAGCAGGATTGTTCCCGCTTTTTCCGTGGGCGGGGTTCGCTTTTGCCGGGCTGGCCTTCGGATTCGTGCTCATGAGCAATGTCGCACAGAAACTGGGCTGGAGATTGTTCGCAATCGGCGGCCTGGTGGGTATCGTTTTTTATTATGTGGCGAAGTTTTGCGACGCGCGCTCCTGGCAGGTGTATCCGGTGTTCGATTTCTGGCACACCAGCCCGGAATTTTTTCTGATGCGAGTGGGTTTTTTGCTCCTGTTGGTGTCAGCAGCTTACGTGTGGTGCCGATGGGGATTCGGGCAAAAAGGATTCAGCCCACTCATTCAGCTGGGTAATACTTCACTGCTGGTGTACTGGGTGCACATCGAACTGGTGTATGGAAAGTTCAGCATCCTGCCCCACCGCAGTCAAAGCGTTGCTGGAGCATCGGGCGGGCTGCTGACGATTCTTCTCATGATGCTGGCACTGTCGCTGGCACGCACGGCATGGAAGAGGCGCACAATTGCCGCCGCGCTGCCCTGGAGAAAACGAGAAGCGGGAAGGGCTTGAATTTTCCGGACGCACCGCCAATCTCATGTTCCGTCCGCGGCTGGCGCGTTTAAGGACGGCCAGCAGATCATTCGTCGCGTTATCTGTCGCTTTGATCGCGTCAGTGTGCCGGCGCCGGTTGCGGCTCTGGCGAATTGAAATTCACTTTGGGCACTTCCCGAGATTGTTCCGATGCCTGGAAATATGCCGTGTTCGGCTTGAATCCCATGCTGGCCGCGAACAGACTGGCAGGGAACTGCTGCACATAGGTGTTGTAGTCCTGCAAGGTGTCGTTGTAGCGCTTGCGCTCGACCGAGATGCGATTTTCGGTCCCGGCCAATTCGTCTTGCAGACGAAGGAAATTTTCGCTCGACTTCAACTGGGGATAGTTTTCGGCGATTGCCAAAAGTCTTCCCAACGCGCCGTCGAGGCGCTGGTTGGCTGCAATCTTGTCGGCGGGTCCGTTTGCCGAGAGGAGTTGCGAACGCGCCTGCGCGATTTCACCGAACACGGCCTGCTCCTGCTTGGTGATACCTTTTACGGTCTCGACCAGGTTGGGGATCAGGTCGGCACGGCGTTGCAGAACGACATCCACCTGCGACCATGTGGACTTCACCGCCTCATTCTTTTGTACCAGCGTGTTCTTTACGCTGATGTACTTCCCGACGCACAGCAGCAGAATGACTACGATGGTGATGAATACGATGGCAAATTTGCTCATGAGTGTTCTCCTCTAAGGCTCGCCGGCAGTTTTGCCGAACCAACGCCAGCTTACGTTCCCGGACTCTGCATTGTATCTACTGCGGCCACGACTTCCCCTATAGCCTTGAGATATCTGGCCGCGACATCTTTAACTCGCAACTCCCAGCGGTCGTGCTTTTTTGCCCGCACGTCGAGCAACTGGAGAAAAGCCGAGTCGTCGATGTTCAGCCTTCTTGAAGCCTCGACGACTGCATCGCGCGAATGTTTGCGTTCATGCTCGCCCAACTCTATCAATACATGCCGGAGCAGAGTTGTAAACGACGACAGGGAATGCAGCATAACATCCCAAAGCTGTTTTTCGTCGTTTCCTGCCAGCAAGAGATGCTGACGCAGGAGGAAAAGCTTCTCCCGTAACTCATACTCCAGTTGCTCGCGATGATGGGTCATGGGGACGTCCAGATCGCGGAGCAGGTCTTCTCCATGCAGCACGCGGTAGCGCTGCTTCATGTCCGTGAATTCAATGGAAAAAACGTCGGCTGAGGTTTTGAGTTCCTCTGGCGTGAGCACCAGTGGGGGATGATGCTTCTGTTTCCGCCACCATTCGATCGTCGACCCGATGGCGGTGATCGCAGGAAAAGAAGCTTCGCGAAGAAAGCAGAGTATATTCAGGTCCGAGTACTCGGGATGGAACTCGCCGTCGGCGGCCGAACCGTAAAGAATAACGCTGACGAGATTGTTGCCCGCAGCAGATCGCATCTTTTCGACGAACTCTGGCAATACTACTTCGTGAGTCATAGATTTTCCTTAAAGGCGTGTAAACCATGATCCCTTGGTGACATCGGTCTCACCAGCCGCCACCGGCGCCGCCGCCGCCGGTCGATCCACCGCCGAACCCGCCAAAGCCTCCGCCGCCTCCACCAAAACCTCCGCCGCCCCAGCCTCCACCACCGAAGCCGCCGCCGCGATATCCCCTGCCTCCCCATCCCGAACCGCTGTTAAACAGCAACCACCAGAACAATATTTTTCGCAGCGGAGTCGCTAAAACAATAATGATTATGATGATGATAAGCACAACGCCACCGGGCGAGATCCCACTTCCTCGCGTCTGTGGCGGCGGGGGCTGGCTGGCGCCGGTTAACTGGATCCCGGCATCCTGGGCGATGACATTCGCCACGCGCAGAGTGACTAACTTGATCGCGCCGTCGTAGTCGCTCTGCTTAAGGAGCGGAACCGCCTCACGTCCGAAGCCGCCAACTTTGCCGTCGGGCAGAATTGGCTCGAGGCCATACCCGACAGTCGTCCAATATTTGTGGTCTTTGATCGCAAACAGAATCAGTGCGCCGCGATTGGTGGCCTTGCTACCGATTCCCCATGATTGGTAAAGCTTTACTGCGTAGTCGAATATGTCCTGGCCATCCGTGCTGTTGATGGTTACGATTGCAACCTGGGCTTTCGCCTTCTGATCAAGTTGAAGAAGAATGTCGTCCAGATCGTTGACGGTCTGCGCATTGAGTACGTGGGCGAAGTCGTTAACGTAGTTGCTGTAGTGAAGCTGGGAAACCGATTCGGCGTGGGCAAAGCTGCAATACGCGATTGTCGCGGATAAAACCGCGGTTAACAGAGATGCAGAAAGTTTTTGCGCCCGTTGCATTCCCGCTTGATTTTACATGGCGCTGGTTTTGGAGATTTGTAAGCCAGCCGTCTTCGGCTGTCCAGCGGAGCAAAGCTGCGACGGATGCTAGGAATGTTCGAGCGACGCCAGAAAGTCCACGACGGCCCGTTCGGCAAAATGACCATCGTAGCCATCACGCTCAGCGACGAATGAACAATGACCGCCGTCATCCGTCTCCACGAAGGTGATATTGGAATTGGCTTCAATCTTTCGCCGGGTTTCAGGCAGGATTCGAATGAAAGGATCATTCTTCGCGTAAAGAATGTATGCCGGCACTGCGATTCGATCCACCACGTTCGTGGCTGCGGCACGAGCATAGTAGTCCGACGCACCGTCGAAGCCGCAATAATAGGCCGTCACTTTTTCGTCGAAGTCGCGCAAACTTTTCAGTCCGCGGAGACGCGACAAGTCGTACTTTCCGGGAAAGCATTTGCCCTTAGCGCGCATTCGCGCTTTCAGTCTCCAGAGAAAATATTGCTCGTACAGCCGGTTCATTGGCAGGTGCAGCGCGTCAGAAGACACCGCGAGATCCATGGCAGGACAGACTGCGGCGGCGGCCTTAAACTCACTGGGACCCGACGCGCCCCATTCGCCGGCAGTCTTCAGCACCAAGTTGCCGCCCATGGAAAATCCAGCTAAAGCGAAACGGGTAATGCCATCGTTCTCGATGAGATGCCTTGCCACCGCCTTGATATCGTCCGAGCGCCCAGAGTGGTAGAGCGTGGCGGCCAATCGGTCGGTGCCGCCGCAGGTGCGCTGGTTCATGCGGATGACGTTCATGCCCGCGGCCACGCCTTTCTCAGCGATCCCCATCATGTAGTGAGACTCGCTCGATCCTTCAAGGCCATGAAGGAGAATCACAGTGAGAGCAGATTGCCGTTCAGGCTGCCAGTGGCAACGGCACAACACGGGAACGCCAGGTTCAACCTCGATTAGCCGATCGTCGGAGGGAAGAAGCGAAAAACGGCGCGGAAGAAAAAAGCTGGCAATGGTCTGCACGTGACCGCCGCGGAGAAAACGGCGGGGGCGAAAAGGTTGACTCGTAATTTCGGGTTTCTCCAGAATGCTCATCATGGTAGGGACGGCAGGACTTGAACCTGCAACCCTCGGATTAGAAATCCGATGCTCTATCCGGTTGAGCTACGTCCCCGTAAGTCGCGGTGTTCTCATTTTAACCTGCGCTCCCCGTAGCATGCGAAGAACACAATGCAGAGTTTGTATCAGTGCCTGCGCTGTCTTATAGTGTTCGTTCTCAACCGGAAGCATTTCAAGGGAGAGGTTTTTCATGTCTGACTTGACTCGCCGTGATCTGTTGCGCTCGGGCGCGCTGGTTTCTGCTTCATCACTGGCTGCGGGATCATTTGCTTCTCGCGCGCACGCGCTGCTTGCGGCATATCCGGAGGCGGCATCAGAAAACCTGGCGGCGGTTGCACCGCGCGAACGCCTGCTCATGGATTTCGGATGGAAATTCAGCTTCGGTCATGCCAACGATCCGGCGCGCGACTTCGGTTTCGGCAAAGACCAGGGTGACTTCGCCAAGTCGGGCGAGTTCAAGTTTTCCACGGAGAAGTTTGACGCCGCGAATTGGCGATCGCTGAATCTTCCGCACGACTGGGCCGTCGAGTTGCCATTCGTTCATGATGACGATTTGCAAAGCCATGGGTACAAGCCGCTCGGGCGAAAGTATCCCGACACCAGCGTGGGTTGGTACCGTCGCACTTTTGATATTCCGGAGAGCGATAATGGGCGGCGGCTTCGGCTCGGGTTCGATGGCGCATTTCGTGACGCCTTGATTTTTTTGAATGGCTACTTCATCGGGCGTAACAACAATGGCTACGCGCCCTTCAGCTTCGATATCAGCGACTTCGCGCGTTACGGTGCCCAAAATTATCTAGTCGTACGCATGGACGCGAGCTTCGGCGATGGATGGTTTTATGAGGGTGCTGGTATTTACCGGCACGTTTGGTTGACGAAGACGGACGCCCTGCATCTCGGAGAGTGGGAAAGTTATGTTCGCACGCACGTGCGTGGGAGTGAGACTGTTCTGACGCTGGGAACAGTAGTCCAGAATGAGAGTACAAAGCCAGAGAGCTGCAGCGTCAACTGGCATATTCTGGATGCTTCTGGAAAGACCGTCGCTACAGCCGGGGCAGTTTCACAGAAGATAGAACCAGACCGTTCGGCGACGTTCGAGTCAGCGGCACGACTAGCTAATCCAGCTCTGTGGTCGGTCGAAATGCCAAATCTTTATTCCGCAATTGTAACCGTCGAATCAAACGGTAAGGCCCGCGACGCCGAGCGCGTCAGCTTCGGTGTGCGGACGATCGCGTGGGACGCGGACAAAGGATTTTTTCTGAACGGAAAGCCGGTGAAGATCAAGGGTACCTGCAATCATCATGACCATGCAGGCGTTGGCGCGGCGCTACCGGACCGTTTGCAATATTTCCGGCTGGCGGTCTTGAAAGACATGGGCGGAAACGCGGTGCGGACATCGCACAATATGCCGACCCCGGCCTGGGTCGAGGCCTGCGACCGCATGGGCATGATGATGATGTGTGAAACCCGGCAGATGAGCTCCAATCCGGAGGGCATGCAACAGCTGGAAAAAATGATCAAGCGGTATCGCAACTCGCCTTCGATCATCATCTGGTCGATGGGCAACGAAGAGTGGACGATGATGCCGCAGCCGCAGGGCGTGCGGGTCATCGACGCGATGATCGCGAGAACGCACGAACTTGATCCCACGCGACAGTGCACGGCAGCGGTGAACCAGTCTTTCGAGACAAAATTTCCGGAGCAGTTGGACGTGATGGGTTTTAACTACAACCTGAAGGTGCCCGATGATTGGCACAAGGCTCATCCCAAGACACCCAGTGTTGGATCGGAAACGGCAAGCACAGTCTGTACTCGCGGCATCTACGAGACCGACAAGTTGCGTAACTGGGTGAGCGCGTACGATCTGAATCACACCGAGTGGTCGGAGTTGGCCGAAGAGTGGTGGAAGTTTTACGCCGCGCGTGAATGGCTGGCTGGCGGGTTCGCATGGACCGGTTTCGATTACCGCGGCGAGCCTACGCCTTATGGCTGGCCATCGGTCAATTCTCAATTCGGCATCGTCGATATGTGCGGCTTTCCCAAAGACAATTTTCACTATTACAAAGCCTGGTGGGGAAACGACCCGGTGCTGCATCTGTTTCCGCACTGGAATTGGCAGCAACGAAACGGGGAAACGATCGACGT
This sequence comes from Terriglobales bacterium, assembly GCA_035493765.1. GTDB lineage: Bacteria > Acidobacteriota > Terriglobia > Terriglobales > Acidobacteriaceae > Gp1-AA145. The sequence goes on along the minus strand of DATJHT010000159.1, from coordinate 13,751 downwards.
GTGGGTACACTCCAATCTCGACGAAGTGGAGTTATTCCTAAACGGCAAGAGTCAGGGGAGCAAGAAGGTAGAGCCGCTTACGCATCTGGAATGGAAGGTGAAGTATGAGCCGGGCGTGATTGAAGCCAGAGGAAGCAAAAACGGAAAGGTCGTGCTCACCGACAAGCGCGAGACTACCGGGGATCCGAAAACAATTCGTTTGAGTGCGAATCGAAGGGAAATCAACGCTGATGGCGAGGACGTTGCAGTGGTGCGCGTGGAGGTCCTGGATGAACAGGAAAGGCCGATACCTACCGCCGATGACCTCATCCTCTTCAAAGTCAGTGGTGAGGGATCTCTGATCGGCGTTGGCAATGGCGACCCTAATTGCCAGGAATCGGATAAGGAATCGAAGCGAAGCTTATTCAACGGTCTTGCGCAGGTGATTTTGCAGGCAAGCAAAAATCCGGGAACCATTACGCTGGAAGCCTATGCGGAACGCCGTCCCGGACCAGCGTTGCCGTCAACGACGCTAACCATTATGACCAAGCGAGTGGAGCCGCAACCAGCGTTATAGGAACTCGCGGTTTTCAGGCAGCGTTCGACGGCAGGTAATTGACCGGCTTCTCGTGCAGCAGCAGTTCTGTCGCCTGCACGCGCGGATGGGCGTGAAACCACTCCTGCACAATGCCATCAGCCAGAAAGTTTGCGATCGAAAGCAGGCTCATACCCTGGTGATGGGCCATCCAGCAGCGCACGATTTCAAATCGGTGTCGCCACATCCGTTGCCGCGATGCGGAAAAATCAGCCGCTTCGTAAAACCCGTAGGTCCCGAGCCAGCCATCGTGCGCCATTTCGCGCAAGTTATCGAGAACGGCCTGGGGATCGGTAGTGAGAGCGAGAAATGTCGAATATGGGGAGATCACCAGGGCATCGAGTTCCTCGCGGTGTAGCGCCAGATGCGGAATGCCGAAAGCGTGATAGCCATAGTTTCCAGCATCGTCGCGGGTGGCGAAGGCGGACTCGGAAATTCCCCAAGGAATTCGTTTATTGGCAGTGAACTCCTGCTGCGAACGGACGGCGGCGTGACGTGAGCGATCGAGCAAAGTGCCCGGGTAAGTGTGCATCCACAGTCCGGGCATAAGATATTCGAACATCGTTCCCGTCCAGGAGAGCAGGACAGGACGACCGCGATCTACGGTGTGCGTGCGCGCCAACAGGAACCATGTTTCCTGCGGAATCTCATCTTTTGCTATCGCGACGAAAGCCGCAATGCGCGCCTCCGAGGCAAGCAGGTCATAGCTTGCCGAATGCAGTTCGTTCTTTTCAGATTCGAAACCGATCGACAAGAGTTTGCGGCGAGGATTCCACAGAAAGCTGAAATCCATTTCGGCGACGATCCGTTCGGCATCGGCGGCAAGGGCCTGCAATTCCTGGATCAGGTTTGAGGAATCCATGCGGGCCCCGGAAATCAGCGACGAAAGGCGGCCGAGTAACGTAGCTCGTTCAGTGTCAGGTCCACCGCTGTCGATTGCCTTTTGCAAACGGATAACAATTCTTGCGAGCACATCGGGCAGTTCTTTTAACGGGACAGCAGTTCCTGGAAGCTCCAATGCCGCGTCCTGACGCAGTTCGGCGAAATCGGGCAGCATCCAGGGCGTGAAGCGGGTGACCGTCCGCCGAAATTCCCGCAGCCTTTTCTTGCCGTTTTCAGCAAACCATTTCAGATCGGCGGTCTGCGAAGATTGCGAGTCACTGTTTGCAATTCGATCCAGTGAGGCCTCCGGAAACCGGAGCAGCGTCCTGACCCAGTCATCGGTGTGCGATTTCCTTTCCAATTTCGACAACAGCCTGCGCGGAAAAGCCTTGAGGTCGGTCAATATCCGCAAGTGGTCCAGGAAGCCTTCGGCAAGCTGCGGACGCACTACCGGTCCCTGCAACAACCGCTCGCAGCCCTGTTCCAAAGTCCAGAGGGATGCCGCCAAATTTCCGCTGTCTACGGATGAAACAAAAAGTGGAGGCAACGGCTGCAGCGTCCGCGAGTCGTACCAGTTGAACAAGTGTCCACAATGGTGTTGCATGCGGCGCATGGTGGCGAAAGTGCGACCAGTTTGTTCAGCGAGCTCTTGGACCGTCAGATAGCCGAATTCGCATGCAACCTGGCGTGCGTTCAGCAGAAGGCCGAGGTTCGTAGGAGAGACTCGTGCAGCGACAAGATACGGCTCTTCCTGCACGTTATCGGGAATCAGCCAGTTGTGCTCTTCGGTGCTGAACTCTGCAAAATAGCGCCAGGTGCGGATCGCGGCGCGATGAAGGAAAAATATTTCCTTTTCGGAAGCGTGTTGCCCGGATTGCTTTGGAGGAAGATTCAGCCACAAGGAGACCGGTTTACTCAAAGCCCACAATGCAAGAATGGGCAAAACCGCGACCAGCGCCAGCGGGCGAACATAATAAACAATGATTCCGAGCACGATGGCGATTACCGGCATCCAGTTCAGGTAAATGTCCACCGGAGTGCGCTTGCCGCCTCCGGTTTCAGCCTGGGCCGCCGTTTCCCACTCCAGCAGGCGTTGGCGTGTGAACAGACGGCGGATCAGAGTGCGGGCCACGGCATCGAGAGAAACCAGCGTCTGATGTGGAAGGAACGTGAGATTCAGCAGGATGTTTACATTTGAGGTGAACAGTGCTGATACTGCTTCGCGCGCTACCACCATTTTTTTCTCTGCGGCAGCACGGGCCAGTGTGAACACAAATTCAAACCAGACCGGGACAAAGAGAATGCATAAGCTGGCAATCGTCCAACTGCGGGCGTAGCCAGGCAGCACTAGCCAGCCCAGAACAAAGAGCAGGAACGTGGCAGGCTCCACTAGACTGCGCCGCAAGTTGTCAAAAATCTTCCATTGCGAAACCAGCGAAATGGGATTCGATACCATATGCCCAGTCTCATCCGGCACACGCGACAGTAACCAACTGGTGATCTGCCAATCACCGCGCAGCCACCGGTGTTTGCGCCGGTTGTAAGCGCTGTAGTGTGACGGATAGTCTTCGATGACTTCGACATCGGTGACTAATCCAGCCCGGGCATATGCGCCCTCGATCAGGTCGTGGCTGAGGAGCGCATTCTGCGGAAACCGGCGATCGAGTACGCGGTGGACAGTTTCAACCTCATAGATACCCTTGCCCGCGAAGATGCCTTCGCCGTAGAGGTCCTGATAGACGTCAGAAACCGCGCGAGTGTAGATATCGAAACCGGTCTGGCCGGAATAAATATTGGCCAGATGAGATTGGGACGCGCTCTGCACGCTGACTCGCACTCGTGGCTGAAGAATTCCATATCCGGCGACGACAACGTTTTTTTCGGGATCAATGATGGCCTGGTTTAACGGGTGGGCGAGCGTTCCCACAAGCCGTTGCGCTGAGCCACGCGGCAATTCGGTATCGGCATCCAGTGTGATAACAAAACGAATCTTCGATAAGAATGACAGGTCACCGGCCTTTACCGGAAAGCTGTCGTAACTGCCGGTCAGCAGCTTGCCCAAGTCCATCAATTTGCCGCGCTTACGCTCCCAACCCATCCAGACTTTTTCGCGCGGGTTGTAAACCCGGTGCCGATGCAGCAACAGGAAGCAGCCGTCGCGGCCCGAGTATTTTTCGTTCAGCTCCTTGATTAATTGCGCGCAGAGATCAACCACTGGATCATCTTCATGGGTTGGAACGGGCGAATCCGGCAGGTCGGTGAGCAACGCAAAATGGAGATTCGGGTCGTGATTTCCCAGAAAACGGACTTCGAGGTCCTGGGCCAGGCGGCGGACCTGTTTTTCATTCAATAGGAGAGCAGGAACGGCAACCAGGGTCGTGCAGTCTTCCGGAATGCTCTCGGAAAAATCCAGCTTTGGCAGAATTTCAGGCCGTAGTAAGGCGGTGGTCAAATAATTCATAAGCTGCACTGCGCTTTGTGACGAGGGCAGCAGCAGCACCAACATGGCGAACAGAATCAGTCCGGGAGAGGTGACGGTGCTGGTAAGCACCAGCACCACCGCCGACATAATTCCGAAGGTAAGCACCTCGATTCCGGGGAGATAAAACTCGTCTGGGTGGCTTCGTAGAAACGTTCGGACGCGCTGAATCAGTGAGGGCCGGAAGCGCACGCGTTCGCAGAGTTGCGCGACGCCTTCACCAATCAAGTAATAACCTACGTGGGACTCACGAGACAGGAGGCGGGTATCGTCGGAACCCTGCTCCTGTGCGTGGCGGGCCAGCGCGAGGGCTTCAAGCGCCACTTCTACCTCGGTGAAATCGGAGCGCGCGGCAATCCTCACGACTTTTTCGCGGTACAAATTCCGGCTTTCAAAATCCATGAGCGCGTACGCGGCTGCCGGATCCTGCCGCAGGACTTGATCGAAGGCGATCTGCGGCTCTAAGACTTCTTTCCAATGGGTCTGGTTAATTTCGCGCAAGCTATGGATACAAACTCCAAGGGAGACGGGTTTCCCGGTTTGAAAAAACTTGCGGGCCCGAATGGCGACTTGCTCGAGCAGGATCAGTTCCATGGCCGGCAACAGCGCCCAGAGTTCGCGAAATTTCAGCGGTGAGGCCTTCTGAAATCCGCTCAGGTAGGCGATAAAAGATTTCTCATCGAAGTTGAATTTGACGGCATGCAGATATGCCTCGGCTACGGCGGCGGACCGCGGAATTGTGCTGCCGCTCGGGGTGTGGACATGTGGAGACAATTTGTGCGACTTGAATGCGTTACGGGTGTTCCAGAGTTCCGACCACAACAGATGCTGATTGTCGCGGAGCCAGCGGAGGTCGTCAGGATCTGATTCCTCGCGTTCTTGCTTGCTTACCTTTTCAAGGGTTGGGCGGAGCACCGATTCCATTGCGTTCCAGCGCACCGAGAAGAAATGGGAGGTGTGTACGCTGGGATTCCAGGCCAGAAGTTTGGAAAGCTGTTCTCCAGCGCGCTGCAGTTGAGCAACGTCGTGGCCAAAGTCCTCCGCATCCGCGGGCACACGCTCGGCTGCGGCTTCCAATGATTCGATCTGTGGATCCTGTGGCATCAGCTCCCTAGCGATAGCTGGCGGCCTGCAACTCGAACATTTCTGCGTAGCGGCCGCCCATGCGGGTCAATATCTCGTGAGTGCCTTCTTCCGCAATCTTTCCGTGCTCCAGCACGACAATGCGGTCCGCCATGCGGACCGTCGAGAAACGATGCGAAATGAACAGCGCCATTTTGCCGGTTGTGAGCTCAGCGAAGCGCTGGAACACTTCATACTCGCTGCGCGCGTCAAGCGCGGCTGTGGGTTCATCCAGAATCAGCAACTGTGCATTGCGGAGATACGCGCGAGCGAGCGCCAGCTTTTGCCATTCCCCGCCGGAAAGATCGACGCCACCCTCAAATCGCCGCCCTAACATCTGGTCATAGTGTCCTGCGAGTTTGACGATCACCTCGTTGGCCAGGCTTTTTTTGGCGGCTGATTCCAGCGCTCTCAGGTCCTCAATCTCATCGATCTTGCCCACCGCAATGTTCTCTCGCGCGGTCATCTCATAGCGCATGAAGTCCTGAAAAATGACTCCAATCTCGCGGTACAGGTCTTCCAGGTCGTAGTCGCGAAGGTCCACCCCATCGAGCAGGATCTGGCCTTCGGTGGGGTCGTACAATCTTGTGATGAGTTTAACGATGGTAGTTTTGCCTTGACCGTTCTCGCCGATCAGCGCGACACGCTCGCCGGGCTGAAGCCGGAAGTTAAGCCGGTCGAGGACCAGGCGCTCGGTGCCCGGATAGACGAACGAGACATCGCGAAATTCGAAGCCCTGCCGGATCGGCCGTGGAGCGGGCAATGCATTCGGCTTCGACTGGATGGTTGGCTTCATCTGGAAAAATGCCAGCAGGTCAGTGAGAAACAAAGCCTGATCTGCGATTCCAGAGAGGGTGGAGAACACCATCTGTATGTTGCTGCTCGCCTGCAAAATCGCATTCGTAAGGAAATAGAAGGTGCCGATGCCCAGTCTTCCCGCAATTGTCTTCCAGATCACGTATGCATAGGCGCCGTAATAGCCACTAGTGCTGACGAAGGATAGGATCGAGCCAATTCCTAGCCGCTTACGCGCCAGCGCGACGTCCTGCTGATAGATGATCTCCGACAGTTTGGCAAACCGCGTGGTAAAGAAGTCAGCGAGATTAAAAAGTTTGAGCTCCTTGGCTGCCTCTTTGGTCGCGCCAGCCTGGCGGAGATAGTCGAGTTGGCGCTTGATCGGCGTCTGCCGAAAGTTCTTTGCGTATCCGAGAAAAGCGAAGTGAGTCTCCCCCAGAAATGCGGGCAAAACGGCGGCAATCAGCAACAGCATGAGCCATGGCGAGTAGAAGATCACTGCCACTGACCAGCCGAGCGCAGTGATCAATTGCAGTTCCAGCCGCCCGATGGACTGGATCATCACCAGCCGGTCTGTGGCTTGCACGCGAGCGCGCTCCAGCCGGTCGTAGTAAACCGGATCCTCATACGATGTCAGGTCCAGCGCCGAGGCGTGCTTCATTACCTCGATGCTGACGTAGCGCGTGTACTTATCGGCCAGCAGGGAATCGGAGAAGTCGATGGTGCGAGTGACAATGCTGCTTACAACCGCGAGGCCAAACTCCGCAAGCACCAGCCACCAGAGCCGCTGCGGTGCGGGCTCATGTGTCTGCAAAAGCCGAACCAGGATGTCGATAATCAGCTTAGGTATGTAGGTGAGTGCGATGGGCAGCAGAGCAGCGACAATTCGAGCAGTGATCCCAAATGTGACCACGCCCGGCCCGGAGTGCCAGACGATTTTCAGAATGGGGGGGACGTTGCGCAGCGCCGAGAGGCGCTCCCGCCAACTGCTCCAGAAAGTTTCCTTTTGTGACATTCGGCCGAGTCCTGGCCCGGATTGCTTTTAAATTCTGTCTTGAGCAGCCGCGACGCAGTGGGACACAACAGAGATGCCGAAAACCGATGCGGAGGTTTGACGCAGGGACCGGTTGCCGCATTCGGTGCGCCGACAGCCACCAAGATCGCGCCCATTATAAATGCCGATCAAAGAAGGGGTTATTAATCGAGGATGGGGAGGGCCACACAGGGTTGGACCAGGAATTCAAGCTGCGCAATCTGTTCCAAGGAACTGGTCACCAGCGATGCCGAACAAGGATCCAGAGTAATCACGAAGGGCAGGTGTGACTTTGGAAACCCGGTTTTCTGAAATACAGAGTCTATGTTGATACCCGAGCGGCTGAAAATTGCTGCGAGAGAGGCGATAATGCCGGGCTCGTCCTTGACCACCAGCCTCAGAAAATGACGGCTGGTGAAATCGGCGCTTACCGGCATCTCTTCTATTGTGTGTTCCTGCGACGGAACAGCGTTCATCTGCCGGGAGCGCACGATCGAGATCAGATCAGAAACGACCGCTACCGCGGTGGGATGCCCGCCGGCACCGTGCCCTCCAAAAACGGTCTCACCTCCGAACTTACCCGTGGACATAACGAGATTCTGGCCGCCTTCGACGCCGGCCAGCGGTGACGAGCGGTGCACCAGCATGGGCTCGACTGCGGCTAAAACCTGGCCATTCGATTTTTCCGCCCGCGAAATCTGCCGGATGGTGCAGTCGAGCAATTTGGCATATTCGAAGTCAATGGGCTCGAGCATTGAAATTGAACGCGTGGGAATATCTGAATTTTTGACGGATACTCTCAGTCCGGCGCGAGTGAGGATGGTAAGTTTGGCGCGCGCATCCAGGCCATCAATGTCTTCGGTGGGATCAGCCTCAGCAAAGCCCAGCTTTTGCGCTTCACGCAGCGCATCTTCAAACGACACTCCGGCGGTTTCGATCCGGCTGAGAATGTAATTGCAGGTTCCGTTCAGAATTCCGCAAAGCTTGGTTAGTTCGTCACCCGCAAGACCATCCTGAAGTCCTGAAATTACTGGAATGCCTCCGGCCACCGAGGCTCCGAAGGCGAGGTGTTGGCCATGTTCGTTCGCCAGGCGGACCAGTTCGGCGCCCTGCCGCGCAATCACTTGCTTATTAGCAGTGACTACAGACTTCCCGGACTTGAGCGCTTTGCGAATCCAGTCGCCCGCCGGATCCAGGCCGCCGATAAGTTCGACAATGATGTCAACGTCTGAGTTGAGGACATCATTAATGTCATCAGTCCAGCGAACCCCAGAGGATAACCAATCCACCCGCTTGCGCGCATAATTCCGGTTGCAGATGTGCGTCAAACGAAGGCCAGCAGGAGGATTCTCGGTAAGAATGCGTGCGACGGAACTGCCCACGGTGCCGAATCCAACCACTGCAACGGAAAGGATGCGAGGCGAACTTTCATTGGTGATGGCCGCCAAGGAAGGCTCCTGAACGAGATGGGCCGGAGATTTCAAGGTTCGATTTTACGACGCTCCAGCAGCTTTCCTTTCGGCTGATTTTGATTTTGCAACCAATGGCTTTCGTTCAGTTTGGCGGCTTTTAGATTCCGGCGCCTGTGAGCGACGTGGTGAGCCGTTGGTTTTGACTTTCGTCCTTCCTAACTTAACTTGCCCTGCAGCAGGGAAGAAGTGCTCATGCAAATGCCGCACTGCCTTGGGAACGTCGCTCTCCTGGACCACAAAACTGATATTAATTTCCGACGCGCCCTGAGAGATCATGCGGATGTTCACACCCGACTCCGCGACCGTATTAAAAACGCTGGCAGCGATACCGGGTTTGCCGTGAATGTCCTCGCCGACGAGACAGATGATCGCCTGCTTGTCTTCCGGAGTGACATCGGCAAGCTCCTCGAGTTCAGTTAGCAGCGCTTTGGGAAGACGCCTGGTTTCCATGGTGAAGGACATGCTGACTTCGGATATGGCGACGATGTCCACGGAAGTTGAATGCCGGTCGAGCGCTTCGAAAACCGAGCGCAGAAAACCGTGCACCATGATCCCGCGCGATGCGACCACATTCACGATACTGATGCCGGTTTTGGCGGTTATAGCGCGGAAAGTGTCTTTGCTCGGCGGCGCCTGCGCCGTGATCTCAGTGCCGGTGCTCTTCAAATTGCGCGAGTTCAGCACATAGACGGGAATGTTCTGATGAATGGCGGGCAGCAGGGTGGCGGGGTGAAGCACCTTGGCACCGAAATAGGCGAGCTCGGCGGCCTCGTTGAAACTGATCTGCTTGATGGTTTTTGCCGCGGGGCACAGCCGCGGGTCGGTCGTCATCATGCCTTCAACGTCGGTCCATATCTCTATGCTTTCGGCGTCGAGCGCAGCTCCCAGAATTGCCGCGGAATAATCTGATCCACCGCGGCCGAGCGTCGTGGGAACGCCTTGCGCGGTAGCCGCGATGAATCCGCCCATGAGCGGAATCTGTTTTCGGGAGATCAATGGCGCGATTTTCTTCGCGCAGCGTTCGCGGGTCTGGGCCATCTGCGGGACCGCCCGCGTATGGCTCGCATCGGTGACAAGACATTCGCGCGAATCCACCCAGGCAGCATTCAGGCCTCGAACAATGAATGCGTCGGCGACGATCAGGCTGGAAAGCAATTCGCCGAATGACAACAGGAAGTCACTGCCGCGGGGCGTGAGTTCGCGCACGGCAGCCAGGCCACGCAGAAAGTTCTCAAGTTCAGAGAAACGCGCCTCCAGTTTTGGGGCAAGAGTCGCGGCGCGCTTCTTTCCAAGGAGTTCACCGGCGGTCAGATGATGGCGCTGCCGAAGAGCTTGGAGTGATTCCAAGGCCACCTCGCAATTTCCAGAGGAAGCCTGCTGACCCATCGCGACCAGTTGGTCCGTCACTTTGGCCATGGCACTTACCACGACAACAGGTGAACGCTTGCCGCGGCTGGCCACGATTTTGGCGACACGCTCGATGGCCTCGGCACTCTCAACCGAGGTCCCACCGAACTTCATTACGATCATGCGCGCACCCCGAATAACTCTACATCCATGATGGCTTACCCTCGCAGCCGGATGATTAGAAGGCACCCATAAACGAAAGACCCACCAGCCAGTTCATTTGGCTGTGGGTCTTGAGCGGATGTCCTGTTGTTCAGCTCAGCGCCCACGCCAGACGCTAATTCGTGTGCCCATCGTGATTGTGGGCATCTGCGAACCGATCTGGGGTATGGACGCCATGAACCATGAATATACCGGAATGTTTGGTCGTTCCCAAAGCAGCTTTTTTGATGCTCTTGATCGAAAAAACTGCAAGCTTGGTCAATGAGTTCTATAAAAAGGGATGTCAAGAAAAAAAGCTCCGCCTCGAGCGGAGCCGAGATTTCTTCCTCGAGATCCAGCCCACTGTAGTTTCGGGTCGCTTGGGAAGTTGGGCGGGTTTGTCCATACTCATGGGTTCTCTGCTGCTGGTGGTGCGCTTTCGAGTTGGAGAGAGCGGCAAGCCAGGGTCGCCCGTGAAATGAGCGATCATTTCCCCCGGAGCGAGTGGGGGCCTAGGAAATTGCGGTAATAGAGCATCCGAATACCGTAGTCGCCTGCAGCGTGGTTGATGACGAGCACTGCTGCAACTGAAATTACTGCGAAGACGGCACCGACCCAGAGTTGAAGTCGGCGTTGAAAGCAGAGCACCGCGAGCACCGGCACGATCAAAACCACGTTATCGGTACGAACCCAAATTGCCACGGACAGAAGACCTATGCCAATAGCAACTCGATCGAGTTCGAAGATAACGAACAATGAAGACAGGCCGAGCAAAACCGAAAGTGCGTCCGCAGTGGTATTTCTGCCGAGTAGTGATACAGGGGGTAACAACATGATCAGGAATGACAGGACGGGACTGTAAGGCGTGTAGCGCCCGAGCCAAAGCAAAACTATTATCCCGATCAGGTAGTAACTGAGTGCCGAGACGAGTCGAATGCTACGTACCAGACCCAGTCCCGTTCGCGATAATCGGTAAATTATTTGGTTGTACAGAGGTCGGATCGCAAAACAAGGCAGAAATTCCGTGTAATGGTATGCATTCAGGAAGCGATCATGCTTCGACCCCGATTGATCGGGTTCGCCGGGGGCACCTGTCAAGTAGCCAAATGCCGAAGATGGCACGGAGGCCCGCAATTCCCCATACACCAGTCCATGCAGCTTCACGGGGTCAATCGTGTCGTTCAGACGTGCATTGCCCATGTAGCCAAGCATGTCCAAATCCCAGAAAGGAGCCAAATAAAAGTGCGCAGTAACCAGACAAAGAAGACAAACGTAAATGGCTGAACCAACGGCACGCTGTCGAGCGTTAGCCCGCATAGCAAATCTCCCAATGCATCGCATCTGAATGTTAGCGTGTGTTGTCCTGTGGCGGTGATACTAACCAAATTCCGTTCGCGAGACGGTGCGGTGCATCGGCGGATGGCGGTCATTCTAAACTCGAAACACTAATGTCGAGACCTTACGAAACGGAGTAGATGTTGTAAAGGCGTTATCACAAGCGTGCGCTTTTGATTCGCCTTTTTTTGGAGTTAATGAGTGTTATCGGGATTTTTCACTAATTGACCTTGAATTGTGAGATGAATCTACGGCAGCGCGACTGTCAGCAGCCCCCCAGGCTGTGCGGCCAAAGGAGTGTTTCCCAGTTGTGTAAGCGCTCCCGTCGATGAAATGCCGAAAATTAAAATGCTCTGTTTCTGCGGATTCGTCGCATACAGAAAGTGTCCTGAGGGGTCAATTGCAAGCTGGAATAAGATGAGCCCACCTGAAGGCGGGGCAATGTTGGCTGAAAACGGCGAACCGGGAACCGTTGAGAGGACTCCTGTCGCGGAATCGATGGAGAACGCAGAGATAGTTCCATCACCTGTATTGGATGTATACAAAAACTTTGTGCTCGAGTCCGAAACCATGCTTCTCGGAGCTAACCCCGTTTGAAACGCCGTGCCGGAGAATGGCGTCGGGAATCCAGTCGTTTGATCTAACGTAAATGCAGCCACCCCGCTGTCACTGGACGTCATTCCCTGTGACATAAACAAATACTTACCATTAGAGTGCATTACCATGTCTTCCGCTCCAGCGGAACTCACATACGTAAGGGGGCCGCTCACGCCGGGCGTCAGTACGCCGTTTGCCGGGTTCATCACATAGCTAGAGATTCCACCCAAACCGGGACCTATATCGAGCACTTCGGCAAAATTTGAAGGCGAGACGATGACCTTAGCAGGGTAAAAACCGCTGTTGAAGGGAGACCCAGTAACCGTCGTTAGCGACCCTGTGGTTCCGTCAATGCTGAAAGCCAAAACATCGGAAGCGTTTAGATCGGACACGTAAAGAAACTTCCCCGCTGGATCGATGTCAGCAAAGAGCGCAGTTTGGGTGCTGCTGTTCAATGGAAATGGCGAACCCGCCAACGCGGTCAGATTTCCTGTGCTGGAGTCAATTGTGAATGCATCGACTTGATTATTCTTGGGGTCGGTTACGTACATGAATTTAGAGTCTGGCGTCGAGATCATCCCGCCAGGGCCTGATACCGACATCGTTGACGAAGAACCCAAAGCACCAGTACTAGGATTTATTGGGAAAACCTGAATTCGTCCGGGCTGTCCGACGTAGAGTACTTCTGCATTCATGAGTGGACAAGCCGAACACCCTACAGTGGAAGAAGAACCACCACATCCGGTTAAAACCATCAGGGAAGCCACAGCTAAAGCCGTAGTCAGTCTCGAAGACGGAGGGAACTCCATAGCCGCACCCGAAATAGCGAAGGAACTCAATACCGAGCGCGTCTAGGTTAAGGTACAAACCTGCGTTCGTCAATTCAGAGTTAGCTCGGGTTCATCAACTGGCGATAACAGCGTTTACGCTCATTGAAGGGTTTTGAAGGTAATCGGGATGTTACGCCAACTTGGCTTTTTGAGGATGTAGACTGCTCAAGTCTGGTGAGGATTCTTCCCTTATGAGGAGTTCCGACGTGCGTTGCCGGGCGGTCTCTATTTCGTTGATTTTGATCACAGCGCTTGTGTTGGCTGCTTCTGGTCAGAATCTGAGAGTGACTCTCCTGGGTACCGGCTCTCCGCAACCGCGAATGGATCGTTTCGGTCCAAGTATCTTGGTTGAAGCTGGCGAGAAGAAGCTGCTATTCGATTGCGGCCGGGGCGTCACGCAACGGATTGAGCAAATCAGGATCCCGTTCACAGAGATCGACGCCTTGTTCCTCACGCATTTGCACTCCGATCATATAGTAGGGATCCCTGATCTGTGGCTCACCGGCTGGGCGCGCGGACGAAAGATCCCTCTCCAAGTGTGGGGCCCGGCCGGAACCAAGGAGATGATGTTCCACCTGAAGGAAGCCTTCCAATTTGATATTCAGATCCGCCAGCAAGACGACAGACTGCCTGTACGCGGCGTAGACGTTCTGGCGAAGGACATCGAGCAAGGCGTCGTGTATGACAATGCCGGAATCAAAGTGACGGCATTTGCAGTCGACCACGGCCAAGTCAAGCCAGCGCTGGGCTACCGCATCGACTTTGCAGGACACTCCGTCGTGCTTTCCGGCGACACGCGATACTCGGAGAATCTCCTTCATTTTTCTCAGGGCACCGATGTTCTGATTCACGAAGTGATCGACCCGGAGGCATTTCGAGCGAAGAATCCCTCGGTGAGTGAAGAACGCTTCCGGGCAATTGTCGGGCACCATACCACTGCGGAGCAGGCTGGGACGATCTTTTCGCGCGTGAAGCCCAAGCTCGCCGTTTACTCGCACATCGTGCCTGGGGATACCACGAGTTTGCTACCACTCACTCGGAAAACTTACTCAGGGCCGCTGGAAGTGGGAGAAGATTTGATGAC
>DATJHT010000158.1:0-25901 GCA_035493765.1 Terriglobales bacterium | reverse complement strand
ATAATCGTTGCGCGAAAGCGCGATCATTCTGTCGAGCGTATAAACCTTGGCATTCGGCCATAGCGGAGGCCCGGAGGTAACGATGCGACTCTTAACCTGCGGATAGCGTTGCAGCAATTTTTCCGCAAGAACGATGGCGGGATCGTCTGGGCTGCGCGCGCCGATGATGATTTCGAAGTCGGGATAGTCCTGTTGAAAGAAACTTTCGAGGTTTTCTTCGAGCCGGGCTTCCATTCCATGGACGGGCTTGAAGATAGTGACGGCAGGGAATTGTTTGGCCGGACTGCTCAAACCCAAGCGCCGAAATTTTTCTGAATTGTTTTTAAACCGTACGGTAGCCATCAACACCAAAATCAAAAACACCGCCGAACTCACGATGCCAAAGGCCGAGATGCCGAGCAGCACGCGCCACAACAGCTCAATCACCGTCTTAACTCGCGATTAATGAATACGCTCTTGCCCCCACTCCTGGCCAAAAAGTAGTGCGGCAGGCCGACAAGTTCCTTGGGGTTGTCCTGGTCGGTCCATAGAAAGACTGTGGTTGGGCTGCTCCAGAGTTGCGCCAGAGACGATGGCGTTTCAAATATATGTGGCGCGTCAGGAAACTTGGCTCCGTACCACAAGTTGCCGCTGGGAACATGCAGAACACGCACCCGAGTCTGTAGATAAAAGTTTAGAGTCGAGGCCTGATGGTACTGGCCGTCAATTACGATTACATCCCCGGGTTGGTAATGCCTCTGGATCGCCGTGGCGAGCGGCCTGGACGAAAGAATGGGCGAGAAAATCACGAAGGCAGAGTGAACACACGCGAGCAGCGCCACCATCATTGCCGCGAGAAGCATGTTGCCATATTCCGGTTTGCGTTTGTAACGGAGCCACAGATTCATCCCGGCGCCGATGAACAAGGAGGCAACGGCCCCAAACAATTGCCAGCGGAACATCCCCAGCGCTTCCGGCGTCAAGTCGAGAAAATGGCCGAGAGAGAAGTCGTAATCCTGGGGGTTTTTGCGCAGAAGCTCAGCGAGGTCCGCCCCGGGGGCGGGCGGTTTTGAGGAAAACAGCAGCGCGATTCCAACAATGGATCCCGCCACAACCACTGCAAACAAAGCCCACGACGAGATTCTCGCCGACCGCCATTCGGCGTCCGGGTCAGCAGCCTCTTTCGCCAGCCATCCTCCTATAAGCAAAGCCAGCGCGGGAATGGCGGGAATGGTGTAGTACTCCTGCCGAGTGGAGAAGGTGAAGAAACCCACGATTACTACCGCCCAAATCACGAATAGAAGGCTGGCTTGTTGTTCCGGGCGGAGATGCTTACGCAATTCCCCTAACCTGCGCGGAACTGCTTTCAAGCTTTGCGGCAGAAACGCTAGCCAGGGCGCGACCCAGAGCAGAGTCAGTCCCCAAAAGATCAAAAGGGGCACGGTGTCATATCCAGCGGGCACGCGTTTACCGAGATAACGATTAAGCTGCTCGTTGATGAAATAAAACCAGAGGAAGCCCTTCACATTTCCCTGGCTTGGATTCGCCAGCGCCGCCAGAATGTGCCACGGTGCTGCGATCGCAAGGAAAACAAGGGCGCTTGAAATGGGACGTAGCTTCTTCAGATGGCGTAGATTTCGTGTCAATAGCAAATACAAAATGGCAATGCCGAGCGGAAAGACCAAGCCGATCAGGCTTTTGGTCATCACATTGAGTGCGCAGGAAGCAGCGAATCCCCAGCAGATGAGGCGCGAGGGCGTTTCTTGACGCAGCGAGAGCAGGAAGAAGGTGACACTCAGCGTTACCCAAAGGCCGACCATCGCGTCCGGAATCTCGAAACGAGTGAAGATGTAAGGGCCTAGCGAGGTACCCAGGACAACTGCGGAGTAGAATCCGGCACGCTCTCCATATGCGAGTTTCCCCAGCCAGTAGGTCGCAACTAAGAGCGCCAGGATCCCGAGCACCAGCGGAAGGCGCGTGCTCCAATCTTTTACGCCGAATACTTCGTAGCTGGCGGCGACGCCCCAATACATGAGCGGCGCCTTTTCGAGATAGCGAATTCCGTCTGTATAAAGCGTCACCCAATCGTGCCGCAGCACCATTTCGCGCGCGGCTTCGGCGTGAATGGTGTCGACGTCATCGAGCAGTGGCGGGGTAAAAATTGCAGCGAAATAGATAACAAACCAGAGAAGGAAAATTACGCCCAGCGAAGCGTATCGAAAACGGGGCGCTCGCGATGCGGAAATGACAAAGGGCGTCTGAGCGGCTGTGGCATCGTCGCGCGATGCTGAGGTTGCCATGCTGGAAGGCAATTATACGGGACGGGCTTTACAATCCGGCAGCCGCGGCAGCGTGCGCCTTTTTTGGCGGCGACAGGACACCGCCGACTTTATCCGCCAACACCGGAAGCGAGAACGGCTTTTGCAGGAATGCACGATTGAGACCGGGGACATCCCTGTGGAACACCGCCGACTGAGAGTAGCCGGATACAAACAGCACCTTCATTTCCGGAAAGGCTGTCGTTAGCTTCCCGGCGAGTTGCTGGCCGCTCATCTGCGGCAACACCACATCAGTGATGACGAGGTCGATTTCGGAGTGGGATTTGCTGGTCTCCAGCGCTTCTTCGGCGCTCCCGGCAGAAAGAACGTTGTATCCCGAACGCGACAAGAAATCCACCATGGACTCGCGCATCAGGTTTTCATCTTCAACGATCAGCAGGGTGGCAGGACCGCTGCGAGCACGTTCGTGATCTGGGGAAAGTAGCAATTCCGCTTCGGCATTATGATGGCCGAAAACAGGCGAGAGAGGATTGACTTGGGCCGCACTGAGGGAGGAGAGGGGCCTTGGCAAGCGAGCAAGATCTAGTTGCTCGCGAACCAGATCAGATGCGCGACGCGTCCCGCTTTTGATGACTCTCAAGCGTGAACGAAGAGGACTGTCAGCGGGCAACGCTTCGAGTGTCAGTTCCGCGTTGGCAAGGACGGGCAGCAGGAAACTGTTCAGCGCATCGGCAAGCTCGCTTATACCTCGACGCTCGGGAGTTGGGGGGATGGCGCCGGCGTCAGGTGCGGAATGGAAGGCTTGTGCACCGCGCTGGGCGCAGTTGCATACCAATCCAGTGATCTGTCCGCGATTATCGAGCACAGGAGAAACGATAAGATCCACGCGGCAGGCAGCACCCGATTGCGGTTGTATCTCTATTTCTCCCACGAATGGGCGGTGGGAGAATATCCGACCCCATATCTGTCGGTAGCCTTCTGCCTGAGCTCCGCCCGCAATCAGGGAACTCAGGTCTTTTCCGACAGCCTGAAGCGAAGAATACCCGGTCAGCTTTTCGAAAGCCGGGTTGACGCGCCCAATGATGCCCGCGGCATCCGTCATGAAGATCGCGTCATGAGATTGAGTTACCGCGTGCTGCAAATTGCGCAACGCCTGCGCCATTCGGGTCGAGGCGTCAGCGCTAAGGACGTCGCGTGGTGGAACAGTTGTTTCTGCCATAGCTCTGATTTTTCATCGGGTGTCCGCTGCATTCAGGTCGCGCCTAGCCGAAACAAATGTGACTTTGGGAGATCGGCAATGTTCCGGTTTGGGAGCAGGTCGTTTGAGGAAAGTGGACTGCCAATCACATCCGAGCTTGGTTACCGATCCCTCGTGATTCAATGTAACTGGCTGATTCTGCTACGATGAAATCGCTTTAAACTGCCGGCGATGCCTCAACTATCCCCGACTTTCTTGTCTGATGCCAGCGTTGTCGCAGCCTACATAATTTTTCTGGCCAGTTATGTCGTGTTCGCGCTGGGAAAATTTCCCGGGTTGAAGATCGACCGTCCGGGAGCAGCCATCATCGGGGCAGTGGCCATGGTGGCGTTCCGGATTGTTCCCGCGCGCGGCGCGCTAGGAATGATCGATTTCCCCACCATTGTTCTCCTGTTTTCAATGATGGTGATCGTGGGCAGCCTGCACCTCTGCGGCTTCTTCGAGTGGGCAGCGCAATTGATCTGGAAGCATTTGCATCCTGGCTGGTTGCTTCCAGCAGTGATTTTCACTACGGGAATTCTCTCTGCGTTTTTGGTGAATGACATTATTTGCCTGGTCATGGTGCCGTTAGTCTTGAATCTCACCCGTCGGATGCAGCTGCCGGCGCTGCCCTTCTTGCTGGCGGTTGCATCCGCTTCGAATATCGGCAGCGTGGCCACGATCACGGGAAATCCGCAGAACATGCTGATCGGTTCTTACTCTGCTATACAGTATCGCGATTTTGTTTTTCACCTTGGGCCAGTTGCGCTGGCGGGTCTTTTTTTTGACTGGCTTGTCGTGTGGCAAATTTTTCGCCGAGAACTGTCGGCCGTCAGCGCGACAGCGGTACCTTCCGTCGAAACGTTGCACCCTGCAAATTTTTCAGCTTCGAATCTGGCAAAACCAGGAGTTGTGGTTGTATGCGTCGTGCTTGGATTTTTTCTGGGTGTGCCGCCCGCGCTCGCATCCGCACTGGGTGCAGCCGTGCTCCTGATCAGCCGCACTACCGACTCGCACACCCTCTACGGTGAAGTGGACTGGGGACTTCTCGTCCTGTTCATCGGCCTCTTCCTGATCGTGGGCGGTGCGGAGAACGCAGGGATTGTGGGGCACTTCCTAAAAATTGGCGAGCACCTGAATCTTCACTCGTCCGCCGCCTTCACACTGGTAGTCGTAGCCTTAGGCAATCTGGTCAGCAATGTGCCGGCGGTGATGTTGTTGAAATCTCTGGTACCGGGATTCCCCGATCCTCACCATGCATGGCTCCTGCTGGCCATGGCATCCACGCTGGCTGGAAACCTTACCATCACCGGAAGCGTGGCGAACATCATTGTGGTCGAGACCGCGAAGCCGGATATGCACATTGGATTTCGGCAGTACTTCAGGGTCGGGCTGCCGGTCACGGCGGGAACGCTGCTCATTGGATGGGCGTGGCTGAGGATGTTTCCCTAAACAGATGGGCGTGGCTGAGGATGTTTCCCTGAACCGTGGCATGGTGACTTTCGGTTCTGAGCCGTGCCATTAATCATTGACACCCGCGAACGCTGCGGGGGACGCTTGATGTGGAATGGATTTCCAACCCGCATCCACGCTGCTTCTCGACGATCCGTCACAAGCGCTAGCGGATTCCTCATACCCGTCGTTGTGCGCGTCGGCGCGTATGGAATTTCAAGCGTCTCTGCAATTGTTAGCGGAACGTGCGTCATTTCTGACAGCCGCAACCGGTGTTGCGATTGCACTATTTGAGGGATCGTCCCTCAGTTACTGCGCCGCAGTTGGCAGCAAAGTTTCTCTCACAGGAAATACTGCCGATCCCCGCGACCCAATTGTCGAGGACTGCATTCGGAATCGACGCTTGGTCCGCCTGGCAGCGGGTGGCCAATTCAAATTGCTGGCGCCGATTTCGAACGCGGAAAAGGCCATTGGCTTTTTCGAACTGACAAGCAAGTATGAATGGACGGACCGGGACGCGGGCACAGTCACACGACTGGCGGAAATGGTCGAAGTTGCAGTCGAGCATCGAGTCGCGGCGGAAACTGTAGAGGCAAGTGCATGGCGGGGACCGCAGGAGCACTTAACCGCCGTGGCATGGCACGCGCCCGAAAAATCTGACCTTGCACCTGTTAAAGCGCCAGCAACAGAGCCGGCGAAAATTACTGTAGTAAACGTATGCGGAGCGTGCGGATTTCCGGTTTCGCCGGGACGCGATCTATGTGTGGAATGCGAGCAGAAATCCGATATACCCGTCTCCACTCCGCCTGAGTTATTCAGCACCCAAAATCAAGCGAACTGGATCAGCGAGCACGGTTACACCGTCGCGAGCTTGATCGTCAGCGCGCTGGCGGCGGTCATTATCTTGTGCCTGCGTCATTAGAGGCGGCTTCGGGACTGGTCTGACTTCATTGCGGCCCAGCATCCTTGGGGAATGATGTGAACTCAACCTGGCGCGCCTGGGAGGCCGGTTTGTTGTCTGCATCGGTGCCAACGCGGGTCAGCGTTCCGCGTAAGACATAATAGCCCTCGTCATCGGGCTTCTTGCCGGAACCCCGACTGAATGCGCCGTCGAAGGTGAACCACACTCCGTGCACGCTTTCTGTCGTGAAACTCAGTTTCGCTCCGTCGCTCTTCCCTGATTTAAGAAACTGGTCAAGAAACGTTCCCTTGTCCGTGCCCGAATCTCCGAAGCGCGAGATGAAGCCGCTCACTTTGCCATTTTCTTCGATGGTGATCTGCACAAATTCGCCCTCTTTGAGAAACGAGTACATCCCTGAATAATCGGAGGCGGCCGTCGAGGCGGGTTGCGGGGCCGGAGCGGCGGCATTCTGGTGCGCCGCAAGAATTGTGTTCAGAGGCAGAAAAAGCACAGCCAGCACAAGGGTGAATCTCATCACCACCAGAGTAAACCATCTGCGGACGCGAAACTGCGAGGCATCGTGGTTATCAGAACTGTTCACAGGCGCGGTTTTCCACGCCCAAAGCGTGCTTCTTCCTTGACAAAATCTTCGCAGGTGCATAAAGTTCGGATGAAGTTGGTACTTACGAATTTTGCTCTCTTACAGGTGCCGATTATGAAGAATGTGTACGAAGTTTTGAGACAAAAAGAGCTGGAGATGGCGCGTCTAGAAAAAGAAGTGGAGGCGCTGCGCGTGGCCGCTCCGCTGCTTTCTGATGACAAGGATCTGGCATCTGATACCGCGGCATCGAAGCCGACACTGACGGCGTCATCCTCGCCCGCGCCACAACAACCCATCCGGATTCCGCAGCCAGCTGTCAACCAGGGGCCGACCGCTCGCGCCGCTGGTTGGGAAGACACAGGCAAACGCTGGCCGTAAATTTGCTTTCCGAAAACCGCTTTGCCTAGATCCGCCCCGGTGTTCCTGCCGGGGCGGACTTATTTTTGCGATAATGTTGGCCCCAGGGGGATCTTAGGTTTTCGCTCAGTCTTCAGCTCCATTTCAGGAGGACGCGCATGAAATGCGTTTGGATTTTTCTTTGGGCGCTGATCGCGTTCTCACTAAGTTCTCACGCGCAGAATGCGGCCGCTTCGGAATACTCCTTCACGATCTCCGGTTCGCAAACGTGGACCGACACCGGCGTGGATCTCACCGAAGGCGATGAACTCACGCTAAGCGCTCAGACAAAGCCAGGGTCCGACGGGAACTGCAGCCCTCAGGGGTTTACATCCACTTCCGGAGATTGGAGCAAAATTCCTCTGCCGTCGGTTCCCGCCGGAGCGCTCATCGCCAGGATGGCGGAGAAGTCAGATCCGGCACTGGTGGGAAATGAAAACAGCCTGAAAGTCGCTGGTGCGGGACACCTCTTCCTTGGCGTTAACGAGAATGCTTCTTCAAATTGCGCTTTTGCTGTGAAGGTGCGTATTACTCACGGGCTGGCAACATCACCTCAGAATGTTTCAACCGGGAGCTCGCCGGCCCAGAACGCAGCGGCACAGAATTCCGCCGATACTGCGCAACATCCCGCTCTAAAAGAGCAGCTCTCTTCTGCCGCGCAAGTCTGGCTCAAAGGGCAATTTGGAAGTTCGCCTGCGGCCACCAGCGCGCAAGGTTCCAACGCAGTGAGCAGCAACGCGGCAGAATCCGTGGCAGGAAATCCAGTGGGCCTCAAGCTGCCGACCGTCATACTCGACGCCGGCCTCCGGCAACACATTGACGGCCTTCCGCGCAGAGTGCACGACCATGCTGGCAATCAGGGAGACATGGTGAACTTTGTGGTGGTCGGCAGCCAGGAGAGCATGCAGGCCGCCTTTGATGCGGCTAACTGGCATGTTGCCGACGTTGACAGCAAAGAGGCGGGACTGAAGGCGGTCCTCAATACCTATCAGAAAAAAGAATATTTGCAGATGCCGATGAGCCATCTGTACCTGTTCGATCGCGTGCAGGACTTCGGCTACGAACAGGCGCAGGCATTCGCGGTGGTTGCCAGTCGCCATCACTTCCGCGTGTGGAAAGCGCCGTTCACCTGGAATGACCAGGTGGTCTGGGTGGGCGCCGCGACCCACGACATCGGATTTGAAAAAGATATTCGGACTGGAAAGCTGACCCACAAAATTGATCCGGACGTTGACTCCGAGCGGGCGAATCTGGCGGAAGGTTTGGACAAGTCGGGCAAAGCGAACAAGTTGACCTACTACCTGCCGCCGAACCCGGTACAGGACGCCAAGAATGCAAGCGGCGGAGGGTATCACTCGGACGGTCGGTTGCTGGTTGTGTTTCTGAAATAAGCAAAAACCCACCAAAGTTACGTCGGGATCAAGCACGTAGGGCGGCGCATCCTTTATCCTATAAGTGTCGTTATGGCCAGCCCACGATCCAAAACTAATGATTCCGCCACTATCGCTTTGATGGAAGTCTCAAACGGCGATCGCGAACGCGTTTTTGACGCGTTCCGCCAATGGGGATTTCTCGAAGCGGACCTCGACCCGCTCGGTTTTTTGCAACCTGTCCCGCATCCCGATCTCCAGCTTGAGGGCGAATACGCTCAGGAAGCGCGCCAGATTTATTGCGGCACCGTCGGGGCCGAGTTCATGCACATTGCTGACCCCGCCTGCCGCCGCTGGATTCAGGAGAAGCTGGAAGGGCCGCAGGAAGCGGTTGACCAGCAGCGCGCGCTCGATCTGCTGATTCGTGCCGAGTTCTTTGAATTGGTCCTGCAGCAGCGGTATCTGGGCAGCAAGCGATTTTCACTCGAAGGTGTCACGGCCCTCATTCCCCTGGTTGATGAAATCCTCGATGGCGCCGGGCAGCATGGCGCGGTTGAACTAGTGATGGGCATGAGCCATCGCGGCCGGCTGAACGCCATCGCGCATATTGCGCGGCGGCCAGCGGAAGAAGTCTTCGCCGGATTTGAAGACGTTGATCCGCGCAGCGTGCTCGGCGGCGGCGACGTGAAGTATCACATGGGTGCGACCGGAGAGTACGAAACTCGTAGCGGCGCCAAGATACACATCCATCTGGTGTCGAATCCGAGTCACCTCGAAGCTGTGGATCCGGTGACAGTTGGCCGGACGCGCGCCAAGCAAGATCGCGCCGGCGAGGGCGGTAACGAAAAGTTTTTGCCGCTCCTGGTTCACGGCGACGGCGCATTCGCCGGGCAAGGCGTTTTCGCCGAAACTCTGAACCTAGCCGACATCCCTGCTTACAGCGTCGGCGGAACGCTGCACGTGATCGTGAACAATCTGATTGGATTTACGACCGTAGCGCAGGAGCTGCATTCCTCGCGGTTCGCGGCACAACTCGCGCGACGCCAGAGTATTCCGATTTTCCATGTCAACGCCGAAGACGTGGACGCCGTCATTCGTGTGGCACGGATTGCGCTGGAGTTCCGCTACCAGTTTCGCAGCGACGTCGTGATTGACATGATCGGATACCGGCGTCATGGACACAGCGAAGTGGATGATCCGACGATTACCCAGCCGTTGCTGTACAAGGCGATCAAAGAGCACCCGCCGTTGTGGGAGATATACGGGGAAGACACAGGAATTTCCGATGCGAAATCGCGCGCGGACGCAGTGAAGGCGGAACTTGAGGGGGCGCAAAAGCGGGCGTCCAGCGTGCGGAAGAAGCCGCTGATGCGGTCGCTGCCGGGATACTGGGAGCGTTTCAGCGGCGGTCGTTACAAGTCGCAATATGACGCAGATACCGCGATTTCATCGGATGAACTTCTGCAACTCACCGAGCGGCTTGCTACCTATCCGGCGGATTTCCACATTCATCCCAAGGTAAAAAAGTTACTGGAGCAGCGCGCGGAAATGGGCGCGGGCAAGCGTCCGGTGGATTATGGAATGGCAGAGGCGCTGGCTTTTGCGGGTCTGGTGAAGAGCGGGATACCGGTGCGGCTCAGCGGGCAGGACAGCCGCCGCGGCACCTTCAATCAGCGGCATTCGGTGCTGCTCGATATAGAGAACGAACAGGAGTATGTGCCGCTTGAGCACGTTTCCGAAGGCCAGGCACATTGCCGGATTTATAACTCCACACTTTCCGAGGCCGGCGTCCTTGGCTTTGAATACGGCTATAGCCGCGATTTTCCTGAGACGCTGGTGTTATGGGAAGCTCAGTTCGGCGATTTCGCGAACGTAGCCCAGGCCATCATCGACCAATTCATTGTTGCGGGTGAAGCAAAATGGGGTTTGCTCTCCGGCCTGGTGCTGCTGTTGCCGCACGGCTATGAGGGGCAGGGCCCGGAGCATTCGAGCGCGCGCATTGAGAGATTTCTGCAACTCGCGGCAAAAGACAATTTTCAGGTCTGCCAGCCTTCAACTGCCGCGCAATATTTTCATCTATTGCGGAGGCAGGCCCTACGCCCGTGGCGCAAGCCCCTGGTAGTGTTCACACCAAAAAGCATGCTGCGGCATCCGGAGGCTTCGTCGCCGATCGAAGAGTTCTCAAACGGCGGCTTTTTGCGGGTGCGACCTGACACCGAAGTCAATGACGCGCGACGAATCCTATTGTGCACCGGAAAAATCGGCCACGAGTTGAAGCTTGAGCGCAAGAAAAAGAAAATCACCGATATCGCAATCACGTTCGTCGAACAGATGTATCCGTTCCCCGAGGCGGAGATTGCGGCCGAACTTGCCAGGCATCCGAACGCGCGCGAGATCGTCTGGGTTCAGGAAGAGCCGGCCAACATGGGCGCGTTGAACTACATGCTGCCGCGGTTGCGGCATCTGGCGGGCGAACGGCCGGTGATGTCGGTGAAACGCTCCGCAAGTCCCAGCCCCGCTACCGGTTCGGCAAAAGCCCACGACGTTGAGCAAAAAGCGTTGCTATCTTTGGCCCTGACCACCAATGGCCACTGAAGCCCAGGTGCAAGCTGGTACAAGCGCGCCGCCGAAACGGATCACCCGGTTGCGCGTGTTCGTGCTCCTTTTCATCTCCTTTATTGCGCTGATTGCAGCTGCGGCGTTGGCCACCATTTACTCCGCTGAAAGTCTCTGGCAAAAAGCGCTGCGCGATCAGACCACTCGCGACCTCACGCAGAAAGCGCAAATGTTCGCTGCCCGCGTGAACACCGATCGAAGCACAAAAATCGCCGATCTTACATCGCAAGCGGGCCAGCAGGCAGGCGCGCGTGCCACAGTAGTCGATGGCAACGGCAATGTAATCGCTGATTCTCAAATTCCGGTGGCGTCGCTCGAAAACGAAGGCGACAGACCCGAATTCAAGGCAGCATTGCACGGAGAAATCGGCGTCCAGACTCGCGGCCGCGGAGCATTCGCCATCCCCGTGCTGTATGTGGCAGTGCCGGTTTCGGGCGGTGCAGTGCGATTGGCATCCTCGCTGAGTGATATTGATGCTGCGGTATTGCAGGAAAGAAGAATGCTCGTGCTGGGCTGCATCGTCGCCCTTCTCGCCGGACTTGTCATTTCGGCGTTGACGGCACGTATGGTCTCCACCTTGTAACGCTGCACCAAGTAAGTTCCTTAAAGGGTCGCATGTTGTAGCGTGCCTCGCGCTTTGCCCGCTTTTGCCGTCGGGGAGTAGGATTATTACTTCGTGCAGACATGAAAAAGAAGACTAAAACCACGCGAGCGGCTGGTTCGAACGGCAGCAACGGCGCTAGAACTGCAAGCGCTCGTTCCAAAAACGGCTCCGGCCAAACTGCCCTTCCGCAGCAGCGCACCTACTCAATTCCCGACTTCCGCCTGGAGAAGCCGAGCTTCAGCGTCCGTCAATCTCGTAAAGGCGACGAAGTCCATTATGAAATCTTTGGCGATCTGAGCGCACCCGCGCCGCCGATTCGCGATTCGAAATATCTGACCAGGCCGCAGTGCATCGAAATCTACCGCTGGATGGTGCTCAATCGCAAGATGGAGCAGGCACTCGAGAATCTCTACAAGCAGGGCAAAGTCGTAGGTGGAGTTTATTTCGGCCTCGGACAGGAATCGTGCTCATGCGCTTCCGCCTACGCACTAGATACAGACGATTGGGTTGCGCCGATGATCCGCAACCAGGGATCGTTGCTGGTGCGCGGCTTCGAGCCTCGCGACATGATGATGCAATACATGGCGAAGGCCGACTCGCCAACCAGGGGCCGCGACGGGACGTCGCACTTTGGCGACATTTACCAGCGCAATGTGGTCTCGCCGATTTCGATGCTCGGCGATCTTATCCCCGTGATGGCCGGTGTCGCACTAGGAGCTCGACTGCAGGGCCGTAACATCGCGGTCATGACTTACATCGGCGACGGCGGGCAATCGACCGGGGTGACCTATGAAGGCATCAACTTCGCCGCCGTGCAGAAGCTTGGCCTGGTGCTGTTGGTCGAGAGCAATCTCTGGGCCTACTCAACGCCATCGGAAATGCAGTATTGCGTGCAGGATTTGGCCGAACGCGCGATCGGCTACGGTATTCCGGGCGTGATCATCGATGGCACCGACGCCTGTCAGGTTTACGATGCAGCAAAAGAAGCAGTTGAGCGCGCCCATCGCGGTGAGGGGCCGACGCTGATCGAAGCCAAGATGATGCGCATGAAAGGCCATGCCATCCATGATGCCGCCGACTATGTGCCCAAGCCGATGTTCGAATACTGGCGCCGTCGTGACCCGATTGCGCGGTTTGAGAATTATCTGGTGAATGTGAAGAAGTGGCTCACGCGGCAGGAACATCAAAGGCTGATCTCAGAGGTTGAGGCCTACCTCGAAAAAGAACGGGAGATTGCGGTGAACTCTCCGATGCCAAAGCCGGAGTCAGCCGAGGGCGGTGTCTACTGCGAAGAAGGCTGTCACGATATCAAGCCGAAATACGGCATTCCGAAGGCACGCGTGCCCGGCCCATCAAAAGCAGGTCCGCGCAAAGAAGAAGCGGCAATCCACTTCAAGTAGTCCGCTGCGTGCCCATCCGTCTATCCGACATGACCGTTTCGCACTTCCTCCACGCTCATTCCGGTTTCCCTTAACTTCCTGATGCTTAACGCGTCGTGACGCTTGGCCAGGCGCTCTCCACGCTCATCCCTCACTAAATCGCAATGATAGAAGCGTGGCGGATCAAGGCCGAGCCCACGATAAAGCAGAAGCTGCCGAGCGGTTGACTTCAGCAGATCTGCTCCGCGAACCACTTCCGTAATTTTCATTGCGTGATCGTCGGCGACCACAGCCAGCTGATACGCCGGAACGTCATCACGACGCCAGACGACGAAGTCGCCAAAAGCTCGCCCGGAAACGTAAGTCTGCGGCCCGAGATGCTGGTCAACGAAGGTGACCTCCTCGCCATCGGAGACGCGAAAACGCCAGTTCACCCCTGCGGGTGTTTCGAAATCGCGAGCATCTGTCCGGCCGCGACATTTACCGGGGTAGATCGGCTCGTCATCGGAGTCGTTGGGGGCGGTCGCGGATTGCGCGAGATCTTTGCGTGAGCACGTGCAGGGATAAATCAAGCCGCCATCACGCAGACGCTTCCAACTTTCCAAATACAGCTCCCGCCGCCCACTTTGTGAGTACGGCGCGAAAGCTCCTCCGCAGTCTGGGCCCTCCTGCCACTCGATACCAAGCCAGCGTAAGTCTTCAAACATGGCATCGACATACCTGGACCGGCATCGGTCAGGATCGAGATCTTCGTTGCGAAAGATGAGAGAGCCGTTCGCCTGGCGCGCGCGTGCAGCGGCGATCAGGAAAGTGCGTGCATGGCCAAGGTGCAGGTAGCCGGTTGGAGATGGTGCGAGGCGGCCGCGATAGGAGGAGGACACCCAACGATTGTAATAACGTTATACGCAGCTCGGCCGCTCTTCGAAACTTGTGGGCTGTTTTGCGCGCGTACTCAGGGCTACCGCCCGCGTAAGCTGGCTCGCCTCTCCGGGGCTTTCAAAAACCTGCGCGGATAAAGCCCGGAGCACAAGCCCGGATCGGAAACATGAAGCCCGACGCCAGAAGCGAAACCTGATGCCGAAAGCCTAAAGCTCGCTTCTCAGGCCGCCGCGATTCGTCGTATTAAGTCTTCCTGCTCATTGCGATTCTCAGCGCCGATGGTGAATGCGTCGAGTACGCCGAGCGACAGCGCGTATTTAAGCGCTTCATCCTGGCGGTTCCGCATGTCGCCCGCGCCGAGAATTTTCATGCCGACAACAGCTTTGCCGGAAGCTTTCATTTGTTTCAGGACCCCAAGAACAGTCGCAGGATCGGCGTCCATGTTCGACTGGATTGGATTAATACGAGCGAGATCGACTTCCACCCAGGGCGAAGCCGCCGCAGCGCGCAATGCTCCGATCGAATGGCACGAGCACCCATGCGCGCGAATGATGCCTTTCTGCTTGGCTTCGGAAAGCACATCCATCACGCCTTTGAATCGTTCCGTCCAGTCACCCTCGGTGAGGCAGTGCATCAGGAAGACATCGATGTAGTCTGTGCCCAGTTCTTTGCGAAAGCGGTCGAGGTCGGCGCGCATGGTTGCGGGATCGCGCGCCCACGACTTCGAGAGCACCGTCACTTTGTCACGCTGAACGTGTTTAAGCGCTTCGGCAACGTGGGGATGGCTTCCGTAAGAGTCGGCCGCGTCGAAAAATCGCAGGCCATGGTCGTAGCCGTTCAACAGCAGATCGGAGAGTCCTTTGATTCCCAGCGCCGTCTGATGCGAGTGGTGTCCGACCCCGACCGTGCCGGTGCCCATTGCCAGGCGGCTGGTATGAATGCCGGTGCTGCCGAGCACGACCGTGTCTGCGGCGGTAAATTTGCGCGTAAGTTCAGGAAGGGCAAAAGCTCGGGTCGTCAGATTGCTGCCCAGCCAAGCGGCGCCCATACCGTAAGCGGCGCTTGTAAGAAAGTCGCGACGTTTCATGTCTCGGGATTTCATCAGGGTACCTCCTGCGGATATTTCCTTAGACGTGCGAGGGGCGCAGTTGGAACGTTTTCGGACGAGAAAAGTATAGTCCTGTTTCAAACGGTGAGCTTATCTTCATGGGCGAGGGCGACAGCGCCACCAAGCCGGAGTTTTTCGGCAAGACACTGGTAAACTTTTCAGACACATGCCCGCGCCTGAGCTGAACCTTACTGAAACCGAAGTTCGCGTACTTGGTTCGCTGATCGAGAAAGACATTACTACGCCGGATTATTATCCGCTCTCGCTGAACGCGCTGGTCAATGCGTGTAATCAGAAGAACAACCGCGATCCGGTGATGACGCTCAATGAGGACTCGGTCCGGCAGGCGCTGGATTCATTACAAGAGAGACGTATGGCTGGTCCCGCTGGAGGCGCAGATAGCCGAGTCACCAAATATGAGCACCGGCTGCAGGAAGTGTTCAACTTTGACCGCCGTGAAACTGCCATGATTTGCGTGCTGTTGCTTCGCGGCCCGCAGACCCCGGGAGAGCTACGCGGCCGCAGCGAGCGCATGTACCACTTTGAAACCCTGGACGACGTTCAGTCGGCGATCCAAAAGTTGACGGAGCGCCAGCCGCCGCTGGTGAGAGTTCTTCCTCGTCAGGCCGGGACCAAAGAGTCACGCTACATGCACCTGTTCGCGGGAGATGCGGGCATACCGGCGGAAGCTGACTCGCCGAACGCTTACCCGCCGAGGGGCGAGAAGCAACTCGACAGTTCCAGGCTAAGCCTCCTTGAAAACGAAATTTCTGAGCTGAAACGAGAGGTCGGCGAACTCAGACAGCAGCTCGCCGAGTTTCGGGACCAGTTCAAATAGATACGTTTCCGCGAACTCGGTATACCCGCTTTAGCCCTAGATCGAAGCGACGCTAGACGATTACCAAAGTCTTTTCACAGGCTTCCGAAACCATCCAAGCTGAGCAGGGTTTAGTTAAAATGTGGGCAGGATGTGTGTATTGTCAAATGCAGTTAAGTTATTTGTTTTCTGCGGGATACTGGTTGTAATCTGTTCCCCTGTGCAGCTTTTCGCCCAGGCGACGCTCCTGCTCGAAGAGCCTTACAGTTATGACGGCACATTCGCCGGGACCGGCCATGCGGCGGTCTATCTTTCGCGGGTTTGCGCCCAGTCACCGACCGAATTGCGCCGTTGCCGTGCAGGAGAAACCGGCGTCGTCATCAGCCGATATCACGGCGTAGCTGGACACGACTGGCTGGCCGTTCCGCTCATGGGCTATCTATACGCCGTCAACCATCCTGACGACGTTCCGCTTTACGCCGACTCGAAACTGATTGCGCTGCTGCGAGCGCGATATTTGGAAGCAATGCCCCTGCCTGCGGAAAAGCAGGCGGGCGATGAACCGCGCTACCAGCTTGCCGGATCGGCTTACGATCGCACGCTTTATGGATTTCGCTTCGCAACTCGACCCGAGCAAGATGATCAGCTGATCCGCTGGCTGGACTCATCGCCGAACTCTGAAACGTATGCCTTGCTCAAGCGCAACTGCGCTGACTTCGTAAAGCAGATCGTTAACTTTTATTATCCGAAATCCGTTCATCGCAGCATCATTGCCGACCTGGGAGTAATGACCCCGAAACAGGCGGCCAAGTCACTGGTGCGCAGTGGCAAACGCCATCCCGAGATGCAGTTGACCACCTTCATCATTCCGCAGGTGCCTGGTTTGAAGCGCAGCAAACCGGTTCATGGAGTGATCGAGTCGGTAGTACTGGCAAAGAAGTATGTGACGCCGGTGTTGCTGTTTCACCCCTTCGTGGTCGGCGCTGTCGAAGCCGCGTACTGGGCGGGATGGCGGTTTAATCCCGCAAAGGACGCGTACATCTTCGATCCAAACTCTGCGGATCCCTTTCGCTCTCTTGAACGTCCACTAACTGCCGAGCAACGCCACGCCTATGAAGATCTGGTGGTGGTAGCCCGCAAGGCAGCAACAGAATCTGAAGGCGTTCCGAGCTGGAAACAAATTGCGACTGAAGCACGGCCGAAATTGGATGGAGAGGGACACCCCTACCTGGAGGTCGCACTGGAGGGGGAAACAGTGCCGGTTGGCCTTTGCCGGGCCAACGCGCTCCATCTCTCCGGATCTCCGGAGCTTGTGCAAGAGCTGGCTCTCACTCGGTTGGAGATGGAATTGAAATCGAAGAAGCCTGCGCGCGTGTCGGAAAAAGAATTGAAGCGCGACTGGCAGCTATTCCAGGATGCGCGCGAGGCACGAGAGGCCTCGCTCGGGACGGCGCAGTAAATCAAGCGCGCAGGCGATCACAATTTCAGAAATCGCCGACCTTGACCCACGTCACCACGAATGACACGAAGTTCCAGTAAGGAATTCAGCCGACCTGTGCAGTTTCGTCTTTGACGCCTGCATGAATCGCTGTTTTACTGCTGCAGGGCCGAAGTCTCGGGATTACTGCCGATG
Source organism: Terriglobales bacterium (assembly GCA_035493765.1). GTDB lineage: Bacteria > Acidobacteriota > Terriglobia > Terriglobales > Acidobacteriaceae > Gp1-AA145. Next base: position 8,650 of record DATJHT010000158.1, on the reverse strand, counting down.
GCGTCTCCGGACAACACCAACTCTACCCGGCGGTTCTGCTGGCGGCCTTCAGCCGTTTCGTTCGAGGCAATGGGAACCGTCTTCCCGAACCCTCGGGATTGAATTGAATCTGCGGAAACTCCCTGTTGAACGAAGTAGTCGCGGACCGCTCCCGCGCGTTTTTCGGAAAGTGTCTGGTTGTACTCGTCAGTTCCGACACTATCCGTATGTCCCTCGACCTGCACGTGCAGGCTGGGATAAGCGAGCAGGATTCCTGAAACCTTGGCCAGTCGCTCGCGCGCACCGGGCGCCAGCTCGAAGCTTCCAGTCTTGAACAACACATCCGACATGTTGGCGATCAGGCCTCGCGCCGTATCCCGTGTGGAAAGAACTGTGTTGAGCTGCTGCAACAGCCGCGCGCGCAATTCCTGTTTTTCTTTTTCCGCCTGCTGCCGTAGCTGTTCGGATTGTGCTGCGGCCTGCTGGGCCTTTGCGGTTTCGGCCGCAAGCTGCTGCTGTTGCGCGATGGCCTCGGCCTTGGCCTTCTCAGCTTCTTCCTTCTGGAGTGCCGCTTCCTGGGCGGCTTGTTGGGCTTCGGCTTTCGCGGCTTCTGCCTGGGCCTTCGCTGTCTCTGCTTCTTTTTGCGCCTGCTCGGCGTCAGCGCGACGCTTGGATTCAGCCTCGGCATTGGCGCGGGCCTCTGCCTCACGCTGTTCGGCGGCCAGCTTGTCGGCGGCAGCTTTGGACTGCGCTTCGTCTTCGGCACGCTGTTTCACTGCCATCACGCGCGCCTCTTCCGCAGTCTGCGTGGTTTCGCGGGCAGCCGATTCTATCGCCGATTTGCCCTGCTTCTGCCGGTAGGCGGTTTCGGCCTGCATCAACTGCTGGCCGGCCTTCGTCAGAATCGAAGTCGCGTACTTGTCCCCAGCTGCAATGTGCGCGATTCGCAGTGCGTTGCGTGCCTCAAAAAGTTCCAGCGGTGTGCTGCGGTCAATCCCGAAAATCGCATTCTGAATTTTTTCATTGGCGGAGGAGTATGTTCCGCGACCGAGAAGTTCGTATTTCGTTTCGATATTTTCGCCCGAGCCTACCCCTTCCGGCAAAACGCTTTCAAAGACCACGGCATTCCCCGGCTGCGTCACAGCGAAGTAAGGCTCGGCAGTGAGGACCAGGCCGAAAGTCTGCATGTCGGTCGCAGCTTTGATATGCGCGTTGCCGTGTTCAATCATGACCTCACCCAGGCTGTCGGCACGCCCTTCGGGAGAGATCGCCCAGAGCACGTAGGTGAGGTATTCCAGGCCGAACTTAGTAGCCTCTTCCACATTCTGGAATTTCGCGTCAATCGAAATGCTGGCCTTCTTACCTTCGATCTTGGCTTCGCCGGTAGCGTTCGGCATGAGGTCGGTGGCATGAAATTCGATCTTTACCGAGCTGCCCGGGCGATAGTGCATGGCTTTTACGGTGCGAGAGACGACGTTCGCCGGGTCCGCGGCTGGAGTTGCAGCCCAAGCTGGCACGGATGAGGTCTGAGCAGCAGCAAATGACGCGACACAAAGAAGCCACGCAAGACGCAGAAATGTTTTCACGATTGTCCTCAATGCAAGGTGATTTTGGGTGTTTTGCCTATGATCCTCGCAATTGGGCGCGAAAGGAAGATGACTTTGGTTACTGAGAGGGTGCAGTGGCGGCAGCTTTGGGTTTGATCCGCTCGAAAACCTCGTCGGCACGCCGCAAGGCCTCGCTCACGTTGGCGCAGATGTTTTCGCGCCCGACAACTTCTTCAAATTCGGCCTGATGCATCAGTTGTGCGGGCTGCTCGCGGGCGCCACACAGGATCAGTGTTCGCCCGGAGGCGTGCAACTGTTTGGCTACATCTTCCAAAGCGTACAACCCGGTGGCGTCGATTGCGGTCATGTTGCGCAGGCGAATGATTACTACCGGCGGAAGGCCGGGCAGATTTTCAGTAACGGTCGATATTTTGTCCGTGGCGCCAAACAGAAAAGGACCGTGAATGCGAAATATGGTCGCGTAATAAGGAATGTCTTTGTCCTGCAGAATGTGCATACGCCCGTCTTCCACATAGTCGTCCGTCACTTCGGAGACGGTGGTCGTATCAGAGACTCGCGTAATAAAGAGCAAAGCAGCGAGAATCATGCCAGCCTCGACAGCCACAGTGAGATCGGCAAAAACCGTGAGCGCAAAGGTGACTATCCATACGCTGATGTCTGTCTTGGTCAGCTTCAAGAGCTGGGGGATTTCGCGCCACTCGCCCATGTTGTAGGCGACGATCATCAGAATTCCCGCTAGAGCGGCCATAGGTATGTAACTCGCCAGGGGCGCGGCAAAGAGCAGCACGCAAAGCAGCGTGAGGGCGTGAATCATTCCCGCAACCGGAGACTGTGCTCCAGCACGAATATTGGTGGCGGTGCGGGCGATGGCTCCGGTTGCCGGTAGGCCTCCGAACATCGGCGAAACTATGTTGGCCACGCCCTGCCCCATCAGCTCCACATTGGGATTGTGATGGTCGTTGCTCATGCGGTCGGAAACGACGGCCGACATCAGAGATTCGATCGCTCCCAGCATGGCGACGGTAAAGGCCGGCCCAAGTAGTCCGTGAACCAGGCTGGCATGCCAGCGGGGAATCACAAGGTGAGGAAGCCCCGATGGAATCCCGCCGAAGCGGGTCCCGATGGTCTGCACCGGCATTTTCAGCAGCCAGGCTGCGAGAGTCGCGCCTAGCATCGCGACAATCGGGCCCGGGATGCGGCTCGATATGGCACGGCAACCAAGCATAATGGCGACGGTGCAAACCGCGAGCAAGGTGGCGCGCCCCGACCACGTTGGAGCGACGGCGGCAAGAGCTTTCATCCGAAGCCAGAAGTCACCCGGAACTTTTTGCAGGCTCAGGCCGAAAAAATCCTTCAGCTGAGTGCTGGCGATCAGGACCGCAATGCCGTTAGTGAAGCCAATCACCACCGGCCGAGGAATGAACTTTACGGCCGAGCCCATTCCCGTTGCGCCCAGCACGACGAGCAGAATACCCGCCATCACCGTGCACATAAACAGGCCATCAATGCCGTGCACCGCGACAATTCCCGCCACTACGACGACGAATGCTCCGGTCGGCCCGCCAATTTGGGTCTTGGATCCGCCCAGCAGCGAGATTAAAAATCCGGTGACGATGGCGCAATAGATGCCGGCCTGCGGAGTAAGCCCGGAGGCGATGCTGAAAGCCATGGCCAGAGGTAGCGCAACCAGACCGACGGTGATGCCGGCAACTACATCGAGCACGAATTTGTTAAGGCTGTAGTTACGGAGGCAGAGGATGGATTTCGGCAGCCAGCGGTCGTCAATATCAAAAGGAACAACGCGAGAAGACATACTTTGACCTGATTATGACAGGTTGACTCGCGAAAACAATCACCCTTGATACCAGCGTAACCAACATCGCTTCCGCGAACGCTTAAGTAAGATAGATATTCGCCTTGCAATATGGATCCTGCGTCAAAACAAAGTGAACGTCGTGTGACCGAAACACCCGTCGATATCGGGAATGCTCTCGGCGGGCACGTGTCTCTGGAAGGCCTGCACAGTACTGTGGAAGTGCCGCATCATCGTGCCGGTTTCTGGCAGCAGTGGCGAGCATTCATCGGGCCGGCGATTCTGGTCAGCGTCGGCTACATGGATCCGGGCAACTGGGGTACCGATCTCGCCGGCGGCGCACAATTCAAATATGGATTGCTGTGGGTGGTGGCACTCGCCAGCCTGATGGCAATCTTTATGCAGGTGATCGCTGCCCGTCTCGGTGTGGTGACGGGCAAGGATCTGGCTCAATGCTGCCGTGACTGGTATCCAAGCTGGACGCGATGGCCAAGCTGGCTGTTCTGTGAAGTGGCGATCGGCGCCTGCGATCTGGCGGAAGTGCTCGGCAGCGCGGTGGCGATTAACTTGATGTTTCACATCCCGCTGCTATGGGCAGTGATCATCACCGGCGCGGATGTCCTGTTACTGCTGGCGCTGCAGCGATTCGGCATGAGAACCATTGAAGCGGTTGTGCTGCTGCTCATCGCAACCATCAGTGTGTGCTATCTCATTGAGATTTTCGTCCTGCCGCAGACACGCCCGAATTTCCTCGAGATGGGCAGCGCGCTGGTACACCCCGGGTTTCGGGAAGCGGGAATGATCTATGTGGCCATCGGAATCATCGGCGCCACCGTGATGCCGCACAATTTATATCTGCACTCCGCGCTGGTGCAGAGCCGCAAACTGCAAAAAGATGAAGCCTCAATTCGCAGCGCCATTCGCTTCAACACCATTGATTCGACGACAGCGCTGACGATTGCATTTCTGGTCAATGCCGCCATCCTGATTTTGGCGGCGCTGGTTTTTTACGGAAAAACGAGCGTTGTGGTCGAGGGTGGGAAGGTGATCACCTTCAGCCCGGACAGCGACTGGATCCGTATTGCTTATCTGACGCTGGCGCCGTTGCTCGGAACGGCGCTGGCGAGCACTTTATTCGTCGTAGCGTTACTGGCCAGTGGGCAAAGCAGCACGATTACCGGTACGCTCGCAGGCCAGGTGGTGATGGAAGGTTTTATGCACTGGCGCATACAGCCGTGGGTGCGGCGGCTGATCACCCGGACACTGGCGATTTTGCCGGCCGTCCTGGTAATTGGAATACGCGGCGACGCCAGCGTCAACGATCTGCTCACACTAAGTCAGGTGGTGTTGGCGCTCCAATTGCCGTTTGCCATGTTTCCTCTGCTGCATTTCACCAGTTCGCGCAAGCGCATGGGGGTATGGAGAAGCGGAATATTTCTGCTGATTGCAGGATGGGGAAGCGCGATACTTATCACCGCGCTCGACCTTTGGGGATTGCCGGATTCGCTGCGCTCGGCATGGTACGTGATCGTTGGCGGTTAGTGTTATCTGGTGTAGGCACGGGCGCCCTCGCCCGCGCAAGTAGGGACAATGGCGATATATAAAACCATCCTTGTGACCGTGGACGGAACCCCCAGCGATCGGGCGATCATTGAACACGTCAAGCCGCTCGCCAAGCTGGCTGGAAGCCGCGTGGTGCTGCTGCATGTCGCCGACGGATGGGCGGCGAGGACCTATGGCGCCGACGCCGTGAGTCGTGAGATCGCCGAAGATACGAACTACCTGAAACAAGTTCGCGAGGAATTGCAGGCAGCCGGAATCGCAACGGAATCCGAGCTGGCCTATGGAGATCCTGCCAAAGAGATTGTGAAGTGGGTGCGCGAGAAGGGATGCGACCTGGTGGCCATGAGCACTCACGGCCATCGATTTCTGGCCGATATATTTCTTGGCACAACCGCCAGCCGTGTGCAACATGCAATCAGCGTGCCGGTGCTGCTGCTCAGGGCAAAGTGATGTGGCGCCTCGCGCTCGCCTGTGTCGTCCTAACCGGATTGAGCACATCCGCGCAATCGCCCAAAACGATGAACGATGCTGCTTCTGAGACGGCAGACGCGCCCAGCGCCAATCCGGGCCGGCCGACGATTTCAACGCCGGCCACGCTCACTCCCGTCGGATATCTCCAGTTGGAAACCGGAGAGCTGAGCGCATGGACTTCGCCGGAATTCTCTTCTCAAACCAGCATGAATGAAGTTGTGAAGTTCGCTTTAGCGAACCGTCTCGAAGCGCTCGCCGGATTTGAACCGATCGCGCATAGCCGAGTTGGTCCTGCTTCACGTAACGATGCCGGAGGCATTTCGCTCGGAGTGCAGACGGTACTGTTCCCCGGCGAAGGCGCAACGCCGACGATTTCAGCCAGCTACTTTCATAGCGTTTACGGCGGGCATGCCCCGGATCTTGATATTGGAAGCTCGACGAACTCTGTTCTTCTGCTCGCGAGCGCTGACGTGAAAAATTTTCACTATGACGCGAATGCATTCTTCAACGAAGTCGTCAGTGATCCCATAAGGCGCGGGCAATTCGGCCAGTCGCTTTCGATTTCACATCCGCTGACCTCTCGATTCGGATTGTCTGGAGAGATCTGGCACTTTACCCAACCCTTTCTGCGAGGCAATGCAGTGGGAAACTTGTGGGCGGTAAGCTACGCCGCGAACAAAGGCCTCGTTTTTGACAGCGGCTTCGATCGCGGCCTCACCAGCACGTCAACACATTGGGAAGTCTTCGCTGGATTTACCTATCTGCTGCCGCACAGAATCCTACGGTGATGGCTAAGACCTGACGACTGTGCCGCAGAGCCAATTAACTATTAGGCTTTTTCCAGTTCAAAGAGCAATAGGGCAGCCCGTGGGGCTGCCCTATTTAAACTGTGCTGACGAAGTTATTTCTTTGCAGCAGCCAGGGTATATTCGCCGGTGCAGGTGTAGTTCAATCCCCCACCTTCACCGGGAGTAAGTTTGCAGCCGCCTGTACCCTTGATGCCCTTCATTTTTCCAGTTCCGCCTGCTAACCGCCAGGTATTTCTGCCGGTGACCAGTGCACCATCTTTCGTGGTTGAGGAGCCTTGGTAGTCGTAAAACACCTTATCGCCGTTGTCGTAAGTTTCACTGTAAACGCCCCAGGCCTTCAGGTGGTTTCCCATGACTTCATCATGTTCAGAGTACATTCCATCCTTGCTCTTGGCGTTCCCGATCTCTCCTTTATCAGTCGTGCATTTTCCCTGCTGAACCATGAACACGTGGCCGTCTTTGTCGCCCGCCGGAATGCTCTGAGGATTCTCGGCCTTCGCGCATTTGCCGGAAAATGAGTATTTCGTCTGAGCCGAACTCAGGGATGCCGCGACTGTAAACAAAACGCATGCGAACAAAATGCTGTATTTCATAAGATTTTCTCCTAGGTTGGAAAATTCGAGTCCGCAGCTCGCTTGCACGCGCTTTTAGGTCGACGAGCATGCCCCAAACGCGAATTTCCGTTTTGGATTTTCGGGTGCTCATCCTTATACGCGTGAGAGTCCGGCAATGCAATACGAGCAGCATTCTTTTCGGCAATTTCGTTGACGGTGACGCAAACTCCGCCGCGAACGACTAAACTATTAGGTTGATCCCAACGATAGAAACTCAGTAGGAAGGCTGGCCATGGATAGCTTTCAGTCCCGTTCCACGCTCAAAGTCGGCGACAAAGAATACGAGATCTTCCGTCTCGACGCGCTCGATAAGCAGGGTATTTCGACGAAACACCTGCCGTTTTCGCTGCGTATTCTGCTTGAAAACCTGCTGCGCACGGAGGATGGACGCAACGTTAAGGCCGAAGACATTCGCGCTCTGGCATCGTGGAACAGCAAGACGAAATCCGAAAAGGAAATTGCGTTCACACCCAGTCGCGTGCTGATGCAGGATTTCACCGGCGTTCCCGCGGTCGTGGATCTCGCCGCGATGCGCGATGCCATGACAAAGCTCGGTGGCGATCCCGCGCTCATCAATCCGTTGCAACCAGCTGAGTTGGTGATCGATCACTCCGTGCAGGTGGATGAATTCGGAACGCCCAAAGCCTTCGCGTTAAATGCCGAGATGGAATTCCTGCGCAACAAAGAACGCTACGCGTTCCTGCGCTGGGGCCAGACCGCTTTTCGCAACACAGCCATCGTTCCTCCGGATACCGGAATCGTTCATCAGGTGAACCTCGAATTCCTGGCGCGCGTGGTTTTCGTGAAGGAAACGGACGGAAAGCGGCAGGTTTATCCCGACACGCTGGTAGGCACGGATTCACATACCACGATGATTAATGGCCTGGGCGTGCTCGGTTGGGGTGTAGGCGGAATCGAAGCTGAAGCGGCCATGTTGGGACAGCCGGTTTCGATGCTCATTCCGCAAGTCGTGGGCGTGAAGCTCACCGGACGATTGCGTGAGGGAGCAACGGCGACCGACCTGGTGCTGACTATCACCGAAATGCTGCGTAAGCATGGGGTTGTAGGTAAGTTCGTGGAATATTTTGGGCCGGGTTTGCACCAGCTTCCGCTCGCCGATCGCGCGACCATAGGCAACATGTCTCCGGAGTATGGCGCCACCTGCGGAATCTTTCCGATTGACGATGAGACCTTGACTTACCTGCGCCTTACCGGCCGCCCCGAAGAGCAGATCGCGCTCGTTGAGGCATATTGCCGCGAGCAAGGCATGTTCCACGACGCGAACACTCCGGAAGCCGAATATTCCGAATTGCTCGCGCTGGATCTCGGAAGCGTTGAGCCGAGCCTCGCCGGACCGAAGCGTCCGCAGGATCGCGTCGCGCTTTCGGAGGCCAAGGAATCCTTCGCCAAAGCTCTCCCGTCATTAATCAAAGCGTCAAAGACGGCGCCCGCTAACGGAAATGGCCATCTTCATCACGGCAGCGTCGTCATTGCGGCCATCACCAGCTGCACCAATACTTCGAATCCATCGGTTATGCTGGCCGCCGGCCTGCTCGCCAAAAAAGCAGTCGAGCGCGGGTTACAAGTCCCTGATTGGGTGAAGACTTCGCTTGCCCCCGGATCGAAAGTCGTGCGCGAGTACCTCGAGAACGCCGGGCTGACGCCGTATCTCGAAAAACTAAAATTTCACATCGTCGGCTACGGCTGTACCACTTGCATCGGCAATTCGGGTCCGCTGCCCGAAGAAATTTCCACCGAGATTGATCGCAAGAATCTCGTCGTGGCCTCCGTCCTCTCTGGCAATCGTAATTTCGAAGGCCGCATCAATCCCGA
>DATJHT010000157.1:0-7562 GCA_035493765.1 Terriglobales bacterium | reverse complement strand
GCCATCTTCGCTGTCGCCCTGACCCTCGTGCTTGGCACGACAGCCATCGCGAACTGTTTGAGCTAGCATCCTCAAGCGACATACCCTATTTGCTCTTGCGTAGAATTCTGAATGCGACGGAGATACCTATAATTGCATTGGTATCCCAACCGGTGGGCAAATTCACGGACTGCAGCATGAAGTAAGGCCGAGTGGAAAATGAATCCGTGATGGGCAACCGAATTCCCACCTGGAATCGGTTTTGGGTGAAACTACCCCCCGCAGCGAAGCTATTGGTTCCTGGAACGACGAAAAACTCATTGCTCACAACCAGCGCCGGACGCCTCGTCATGCGCAGCGGCAAAGTGTAGTCCACTCCCGGACGAAATCGGAGGCGTGCCGAAGCGGTAAGACCATCGGGGAAACGTCCCTCGATGAGAGTGCGGAGATTAGGCTGCCATGGACCGCGAGATGTGCTCAACGTTAGATTGAGTTGCAACCGATTTTCGAAGGCAACCGTGGGATTGCCGGGAAAACGCTGATAGCGATAAATCGGCAGTACCGTGAGCCACGGTCGCGGACGAAAGGCCACGCCGCCCTGGAAGAAGTACTCAAAGAGGTTTGAGGCTCCCTCGTCGAAGCGTTGATGGAATTCGGCCTCCAGCGACTTGTTGCGTGAGATCCCGGCAGAAACTCCCTGGTCGAGCCACAGTCCTACCTGTTTTTCATCTTCTGGGTCTTCGGGCGCCTGCTGCTGCTGTGCTCTGGCAGGAACGGTCAGAACACAAAAGCAGAGCATCGCAAGTAAGAAGACCACGCACCGATGTTGCTGTGTCAGTGGCATTGGAGCACACGCACCTGGCGCCCCTTTCGCCTTCTACTTTGTAGCGGCGGCATGAAGTTGTAACGCACGTCCTGGCAGCTAGCAGCCCGATGTGTTCAGCAGAAACGTCAAAAGCAGAGCTTGCGGGAGGAGCCTTCCGCCGTCTCTTTTGTTCATTTCGGCCCTCCCATCTGCTGGATCTTAACCAGCCCAGTAACAGACTGAGAACTGTCACTTCAGACAGTTCCGGATGCCCTTTTCGGAATGTTGTGATGGTGGGTGCCCTCAGGATCTTCTACAGCCGGCGCGCTTACGACAGGTCCCGCTTCGTTGACGCCGGTTCTTGTGCCGCGCAGAGGAGGTGGTATGTCGAAACAAAGCCTGAAGCAAAAGGCCTATCGAGAGCTAAGAGAATTTGTCATTATCACGCTCTATCTCTTGGTGGTCTTCAGTTGTTTCATTGCGTACAAGTCGATTGTTCTTGGGGCGTACAACATCGACGTTACTTACCACGGTTTAGCCCTTATCAATGCGCTGGCACTCGCGAAAGTCATGCTCATTGCAGAGGGCCTCCACCTCGGCAAGCGCGTCGAGGAGGCGCCACTCATCTATTCGACTCTCCTGAAGTCCGCGCTATTTGCTGTTGTGCTGGCTTGTTTCAAGATCTTGGAAGAATTCGCCATAGGATACTTTCACCATAGGTCCTTTCACGAGAGTATTGCTGATCTTGCCGGCGGGACCGGGAAAGGAATTCTTACTCTCACCATACTTCTGTTTGTGGTGCTCATTCCGTTCGTTGCATACGGGGAGCTGCAAAGAATAGTTGGCGAGGAGAAGTTGGCGCAACTATTCTTTCATCGTCGCGCTGAACAAACCGATCAGTAAGACAGACGAAACTTCAGAAAAACTCGTCCGTCCTGTACGTCAACTGCACATCCAGGTAAAGCCGTTTCCAAGCAGTCGAAGCCCGATCCTAAACTCATGCCGTAATGCTTAGTCGCAGGAGGAAGGAATTGACGCGATCACTGAAAATTACGTTTGTGTTTTGGGCGCTTCTTTACACCCCAATGTTTTCGTCAGCACAACAGGATCCTGTTCCGAACGCGCCTGCACCCGCCGGCAGCGGAGCGGCAGATTTGCAGAAAGCCACACAGAACCCGGTCGCGAGCCTGATCAGCGTTCCGCTTCAGAACAACAGCAATTTCGGCATCGGTCCATATGACCGGGTACAGAATGTGCTGAATATCCAGCCCGTGATTCCGATGAAGATCAGCAAAGACTGGAACATGATCGTTCGCTGGATTGCCCCGATTCTCTGGCAGCCTGCTCCAGGCACCGCGAACCTGGAGGTGTATGGCATTGTGGAAGATACTCCCGCATACTTTGCGGCGCAGGCAGTGCAGCGCAGTGCCGGCGTGTTTGGCTTTGCGGATATGACTCCAACGTTTTTCTTTTCACCCGCCGCACCGCACAAGCTGATCTGGGGAGTTGGGCCGGTATTTGTACTGCCAACGGCCACCAGCAAGGTACTGGGGCAGGGGAAACTCAGCATAGGGCCCTCCGTTGTTGCGCTGATTCAGCCCGGCCATTGGACCATTGGCGCGCTTGTGAATAATGCATGGTCGGTCGCCGGCCCTTCGGACCGCAATGACGTGAACCAAATGACATTGCAATATTTCATTAACTACAACCTGAAGAAGGGCTGGTTTCTGTCCTATTCGCCGATCGTTACCGCGAACTGGAAGGCTTCCAGTGGAAATGTATGGACCGTGCCAGTCGGGGGCGGCGTGGGGCGAATATTCAGGCTGGGTCTGCAACCGGTGAATGTCACAGCGCAATTTTACGGAAATGCTGCGCATACCGTGGGCGGCTCACCTTGGAGCATGCGCTTACAAGTTGCTTTCCTGTTTCCGAAGTTGCCTCCGGAGGTAAAGGCAAAGCTGAAGGGGTTAGAGAAGTAGGGTCTCCATTTTTTTCCGAGTGAGCCGATTCAACTTAGTTGTTCTGAGGAGCAATAGATCGCGATTTCGGAACTCATTGTGGGCGTTCAATACGGTAGTGCGTCGTGCCGCCGGGACTTCGGTCGGCGAAGAGGCCAAAGTTGCCGATGATGGCGAAAATGTTTTAAGCACCCTTACTTGAAATTAAAGAGTGCTCCAAGAATGAACCCGCTTGACGCTACGTTATAAAGATATTGATTGCTGCTATTTCTATAATCAACGACTAGATAACGCCAGCCCGCCTTCAAGTCGATATTCTTCTTGACCTTCAGTCCCAGCAAACCCGCTATTTCATAATCGGAATTTGCGCCCCCACCTCCCGCATCGCCGATGACACTCGCCGACACTTTGGGGGTCAGAAGCAACAGGAATCGCGCGCCCCCAAGAGCATCCACCCAGTTCTGCGACGCGGATACCCCGTTCAGGATGGTGGGACTAAACTCGATCTTTTGTCCCAGGTGCCAGTAGCGCAAACCCGCCAGCCCATCCACTTTTAGCTTCTCTTTATCGACGACCCGGTATCCCCCCATCGGTGTAAGCAGGAACTGACCGGCTCTGAAGCTGATGGAGTTGATGCCAACTTCGTTTACTGGCAGTGCCTTGTCGTCACTGAGCCGAACCCACATGAGGTCGGTGGCCAACACGAAATGGTTCTTGCGCACTTCCGTTGTCCCCATGAGCCCGATGTTGAAGTGCGAGAGCAAGTCCCCAGCTGAGGCACGCACGCTGGTATCAAACCCGCGAATCCCGGATGTGCCATGCATCCCGGGGAACCAGAGGTAAGGGGCAAACCCGATGTGCCATTTGTCGTCCATGGCGCCACTGGTGTCCGCCTCTGGAGCGCTACTCGGCGGGGGCGATGTGCTCGCGCTCGAAGTAGGCTGCTGCGCAATCGCCACAGGCATTCCAAACCGTCCGAGCGCAACGAGTGTCAGCAAAAGCAAAAACGAAGATCGCGGAAGTTTCATAAGACTCCTCAAACGCACGGGCGCAGCTACTTTTCTAATGGGATAGAAGATCGATTTGGAACTGTCACAAATGACAGAAGGGACGAAGTGCTCTTCGACTGGCAGATGTGACAGTTGCAGCTTGTAGGCAGCAACTTCATGCTTATTGTCGTTATCTGCTGCGCCGTGCCCAGCGCCCTTGAGCAGTGGAATTCGGCGAATGCGCGATCGTTCGCCGGCACGATTTACGAGGTCGTAGTGGATCTGGACCCGGGCAATGCTGCAGCTGAAGCGAGAAGAGAGGCGTGGCAAGCTACGGGCTCAACAGATTCCGGAATAACTATAATTCGCGACGATCTGACTCCTTGCAGGCGCCTTGCGAATAGCTGTGGAGGCAAGAGAATGATCAGGACCATCGCGAAACAGCTTCTCTCGAACACGTTGTCGGTGCTGTTGGTTTTTGCCACCGTGCCATTTGACGCTGGAGGTCAGCAAGCGCCTGCCGGACAATCGGCCCCGGCTGCACAAGCGGCACCGGGGCAGGGGGCTACCGCGGGATACTCAGGTCAAGGTGCGCCGCTTCCTGCGGATCAACTGCAACAACTGGTAGCGCCCATCGCCTTATACCCCGACGCGCTGGTGGCTCAGGTTCTTGGAGCTGCGACTTTTCCGGATCAGGTCGCTGCTGCCGACAGTTGGCTTCTGCAAAATAAGAATCTAACGGGCAATAACCTGATGCAGGCGGTTGATAAGCAGCCGTGGGATCCCAGCGTGAAGGCCCTCACGCAATTTCCTTCGGTTCTCGAAAACATGACGAAAAACCTCAGCTGGACTTCCGCATTGGGCGAGGCGTATCACACCCAAACCAGCGATATTATGTCAGCGATCCAGACCTTGCGCGCCGAAGCAAAAGCTGCTGGCAATCTGAAATCTGGGTCGCAGATCACCGTAGTTCAGCAGTCTCCGCAAACCATCGTGATTCAGCCCACGAATCCGCAGGTCGTCTACGTTCCGCAATACAATCCCACGGTAGTCTATGGCGCGCCGGTTCAGACTCCGGGTTATAGCACTGCAGATGTAGTGGCAACCAGTCTGCTTGCCTTCGGCGTCGGCATCGCGGTAGGAGCAGCGATAAATAACAGTTGTTGTGGCTGGGGCTACAGCTACTGGGGCTGCAACTGGCATGGCGGCACAGTGGTGTACAACCGCAACGTCTATTACGGAAACAATGCGTGGCACGGTGGGGTCTATGGGTCCAGTGTCACGGCGTACGGCCCATATGGCGCAGCTCGCGCTGGCACTGCATATAACCCAACAACGGGTGCCTATGCGAGAGGCGGAACTGTTGCGACTCCTTACGGCACGCGAAGTGCCGCTCAAGGCTACAATCCCAGCACTGGCACAGTTGCGCGTGGCGTGTCTGGGACGGGGCCCAACGGAGCCGCAGCAGCAGGCCAGGCTTACAACGCGAGGACCGGGACCTATGCCGCTACGGCGCAAGGCGCGAATGCCTATGGGAACTACGGAAGCTCCGTCGTCTCAAAGAACGGCCAGACTGCGTATACCCAGCACCAGACCACTGCACAAGGAACCGCATCGTCGATCCAGACTTCCTCAGGGGGCAAGGCTGTTGCTGGTGCGGGCGCAAACGGTAACACCTTTTCCGCAGGACAATCTGCGAACGGCAACAGGTACGCTACGGGACAATCGGCAAGCGGCAACAAATATGCCGCCTCCAACGGGAATGTCTACAAGAACACTGGAAGCGGCTGGCAACAGAGCCAGGGCACTTCCTCCAGAGGATACGGACAACAGCAGAGCAGCGCCCATGCCTCGGCTTTTGGTGGAGGCGGCGGCGGGGGCGGATGGCAATCCCGGCAGGCGAGTGCCCGTGGTTCCTTCAGCCGTGGCGGCGGTGGTGGCTGGCATGGTCGCCGATAGAGTGACATCGGGAAAGTATTGCTGGTGTTGTTGAAACTCTTGAATCTGAAATCCGAATCTTGCGGAGGATCAAATGTCTCCTAAGCCATTCAGAGTTGCCCTCGCGGCCCGGCTCTTCCTCCTGGCGATAGTGATTCCGCTTACTGCCTGTCATAAATCAGAAGAACCTGCGACCAGATCGTTTGCCACACCCGATGACGCAGCGAATGCCCTGCTTGCAGCGGCAAGATCCGGCGACCAGGCGGAACTGATTGCAATCTTTGGCCCGGACTCGAAGGAGCTCATTTCATCTGGTGATGCCGTGCAGGACAAAAACGCCGGCGACGCGTTTGTGAAACGGTATGACGTGATGCATCGCTGGCGCAACTTGGGCGATGGTGCGCAGATGCTTCTGGTGGGGGCTGATAATTTCCCGTTTCCCATTCCGTTGAAGAAAAATGCCGCCGGCCAATGGTTCTTCGACACGGCGTCAGGGAGGGACGAAGTTCTCAATCGTCGGATTGGCCGAAACGAACTCGCCATGATCGAGGTTTGCGAGGCCGCCGCAGATGCTCAGGCCGAATATTTCTCTCAGCTTCATGATGGCGCGACCGCGAAGCAGTACGCGCAGAAATTCCTCAGCGATCCCGGCAAGCAGAACGGCTTGTACTGGGCCTCACCTCAAGGTCAGCCCCAGAGTCCGCTCGGACCATTGGTCGCGTTTGCAACAGCGGAGGGCTACAGCGCCAAGCCCGACGCGCATGCAGCCTTTCATGGCTATTTCTTTCACATGTTGAAAGGGCAGGGCAGTAGCGCGCCCGGGGGTGCGAAGGACTATGTTCACGACGGCAAAATGATTGATGGATTCGCACTCGTCGCCTATCCTGCCGAATACGGCAACTCAGGAGTGATGACCTTCATGATCAACCAGGATGGCGTGCTCCTCCAGAAGGATCTGGGGAAATCCACGAAAGAGACAGCAATCGCAATGACACAATTCAATCCTGACGCAGGGTGGAAACCCGTCGAGGAATGATTTGCATTTGCGCCAAGAGTGGGTTTGCAGCTAGGACTTGAAAGCTCGCAACGATTCGGCGTCGTTCGCAGGATGTAGCTACGCCGCTTCGATCAAAGGGGATCAGCAGATCGTGGTCGGAGTGATCTTCCGGAACCGCCTCCCTCCCGTCTTCTTCTCGTAGACCGATCGTAATTAGACATTTTGTTCAGTTACCTTCCTGTTGAACTCTGCTGGAAATAAGCTAGGATTCCCGCCAAGGGACAAGAGAACCAGCCCGGAACGCGTCAGACGCCAAAAATGACGCCGCCTGACGTTTCATCCGGACTAGCATTCCTACGCTTAATTCGTGCCGTATCATCATCACGGCAATCGACACAGTCGACGAGTGCCGTGAGATCGCCTAGCGGATTGCCTTGTTCATGTTTCAGACATTAGCTTTCGACCAACCTGTTGCCCAGAGCGAAGCACTCGAATGACGAAGAGGAAAAAATGAGATTACTAAGTCTGGCTTTTATTCTTGCTGCAATTCCCGCGACAGCATCGAACATCAGCGGAGTTTGGCGAGTCAATGGCACCGTTGGCGGAAATCCAGTCTCCGCGATCTGCAACCTGAAGCAGCAAGCCGACGTGCTCACGGGTACCTGCAAGCTCGATGACAATCAGGTAGTCGATGTTACCGGAACGGTAAACGGCGATCAGGCTTTGTGGCAGTCCGGACTCGACGAAGGGGGCACGATGCTGATTATTTCCTTCCAGGGAACCGTTAGCTCCGCTTCCGAGATGAATGGCCAGATCTTCGTTGATCCCTACGAAATGGAGGGTGGCTTTACCGCCAAACTACACCACCCCGGCGATCCCGAGGAGAAACTCGCACC
>DATJHT010000156.1:0-5413 GCA_035493765.1 Terriglobales bacterium | reverse complement strand
TATTACTACTTTGACGATCACCATTTGGTGTCGCCATTTGCCCAATTCGAGGCGGCGGGCGCTAATGTGCCCGGCTTCGGATCTATAACTAACGAGAGATTTCAGCAGTGGAACATAAGCCATACCTGGACCATCAACAATACGACTGTGAACGAGTTCCGCTTCAACTACAACCGTGAAGCTCAGAGGACGTTTCAACACCCGGTTTTCACCACTTCAATCCATAGCTCCTGCCCTCAGGCCCAATCCTGGCTGCTTGCCGCGTTTCCCGCGGGAGTGCCTTGCTTCGACGATCGCACGCCTGGCAATCCGACTGGAATCCATCCAAATCTCGGCCCTCAGCACGAGGGTCTTCCTTTCGTCCAGGTCAGCGGAGGATTCACCATCGGCAACAACGGGGAAGGTGAATTGCCCCAGGTGGGGAATTCGTTCCAGTGGTCGGACAATATCAGCAAAGTGGTCGGAAATCACTCTATGAAGTTCGGCACTGATGTCCGCCGCCAGCGTTTTGACCAGACACTCTATTTCGACGTCAACGGCGAGTTCTTTGTTGACGAGACCTCAACCAACAGTACGTTAGGCGATACCGCATTTTCCGACTACATGCTTGGACTGCCCGGCTCATACGGCCAGGGATCTGCGCAAGTTGAGAACGTCCGCAGCACCGGGCTCTACTTGTTCGCGCAGGACAGCTGGAAGCTGAAACCCAATGTGACGCTTAACTATGGCCTGCGCTGGGAACTCAATACGCCTATCGCCGACATCAGCAAGCATGTGCAGACGTTTCGGCCTGGGCAAGTCAGTGCGATTTATCCGTGCGAAGACACTGTAAATACAGATTGCTCATCCATGACTCCGGTCGGCTTGCTGGTACCCGGGGACAAGGGCGTGCCCAATGGCCTGACACAGACTTACTACAAAGCCTTTGCGCCCCGGATTGGAATTGCGTGGAGTCCTGGAAAGTCAGGCAAGACCAGCATTCGTGCCGGCTGGGGACTGTTCTACAACCCGATTGAGCAGCTTGTGCTCGAACAGTTCAGTGCTGAGCCGCCGTTTGGTGGAAGCACATTCCCTTTTAATACCGGGTTCAATACTCCTTTCGAAGATCAGAGCGGAGGCTTTACTTACCCCAATCCGTTCGGGCTGAGTTCATTATCTGGTGTCAACGGCATTCTCAATCCGCAACGCGGGCAGGCGGTAGACTGGGGATTGTTTCGTCCCAACACGCTGTTTGGACAATTCCAGCCGCACATGCGCAATCAGTACTCAGCGCAATACAACTTCACAATCCAGCGCCAGCTGACGAACGATATGAAGTTCGAGATCGGCTACGTTGGGTCACAAGGGCACAGGCTTCTGGCCACACACGACATTAACTACGGAAATGCCCAGACATGTCTGGATCTCGAGGCACTCGCGGAAGCTTATCCGGGAGACGGTAGTTCCGGTCCATCAGGTGCCGGCATCGGTACCGACTGTGGCCCGTACTATTCGGACACTGGATTCTTCATTCCAACCCAGGCCTATGATTCGAGTGGAACCCTGGTGAATGTGCAAGCCCCCGCCGGTGGATTGCATCTTCCATACACAGCCAACGGTGGTGGTCCTGCCGTTATTCCGGGTGGAACCACTCTGAGCACCGTAGCTCCCGGAGGAGTTACGCTCATCGGTCTACGCCGGTACTCCTCACCGCAGTGTGATCCCCTAAGTCCAACTGCCGCCGGCTGCCCCGCCGATTTCATCCCGGTCTTCAGCAGCATCTTCGCCCAAGACACGATCGCCAACTCGGCCTACAACTCCTTGCAAGCGTCCTTGGACAAACGCTTCGCTCACGGTCTGCAGTTCACGGTTGCGTACACATTCAGTAAGTCATTCGACCAGGCATCCAGTTTTGAGGGCATCCTGAATCCAATCGATCCGCGCATCAGCCGTTCGCTCTCGGCCTTTGACGCGAGGCACCGCTTGGTTATGAGCTATTACTGGCAAGTGCCTAAACACAACTTCAACAGTTTCGCTGACAAATTGGTGAACGGGTGGGCGCTTTCGGGTATTACGACCTTCCAGACGGGATTTCCAATTCGCATCTCGACTGTAGCCGATAATGAATTGATGTATAGCTTCGATTTTGAACTACCCGGTCAGCCAGCACAGGTTGCGCCATTCCACACGATGAAGCCGCAGTCGAACAACAACTACTTTTTTGATCCGAACAGTTTTACGGACAACGCCACAGATAGTAGCGCGCCACCGTGCAGCGCCGGAGCTGTATATGAATGTTATCAGCCGTCCCTTTTAGGAACTCTCGGAAACACCAAACGCACGATCTGCTGTGGGCCCCACATCAGCAACACGGATCTGGCAATTTTGCGGACGTTCCCAGTATCCGAACGCATGCATGTTGATTTCCGTGCAGAGTTCTTTAACATCTTCAACCATACGCAGTTCTATAATCCCGACGGCAATGTTTCTGATGGTTCGCAGTTTGGGCAGGTCACGCAGGTTCGGGACCCGCGCCTGGTGCAGTTTGCTCTAAAATTGTTCTTTTAAGCTGGACCCGGGCGGCCCTCGCTGCCCGGTAATCTAATGGCCGCACAATCCGCGGCTTGAGACTCTTCGGAGACCGCGATGTACCCCGAGCTACAGAAAGAACTCGACACCTTTGTGCGCCGCACGCCCAAGTCGGCGGAGGCGCACAAGAAAAACCTGAAGCGCATTCCGCTTGGCGTTGCCAGCAACTACCGCGCTTATGATCCCTATCCGATTTTCGTGAAGGAAGGCTCGGGTTCGCACTTCCGCGATCTCGATGGCAACGATTATCTCGATCACAACCTCTGTTTCGGCGCGCTGATGGCGGGGCATTGCCATCCCGCGGTGATGAGTGCAGTCGAAAAACGCCTCAGTACCGGCACCATGTTCGGCATGCCGCACGACATGGAATGGGAGCTGGCGGAGGAGATATGCCAGCGCTTTCCGGTTGAGATGGTCCGTTTCGGAAACAGCGGAACTGAAGTTACTATGCACGCTGTGCGTATGGCCCGCGCATTCACGGGGCGAGACAAGATCGTGAAGTTTGAAGGCGCCTATCACGGGTTGCACGACAACGCTCTCGTAAGCGTAAAACCGCATGCTCCGGATTTCGGCGACATCAATAATCCATCGTCCGTCCCTGGTGGGCTCGGGGTGCCGAAGTCCACTCTCGCAAACGTACTGATCGCGACTTTCAACGATCTCGCGACTGTGGAACGGCGCTTTAAGGAGAATCCGGGCGACATTGCCGCGATCATTCTCGAACCGATTCTGATGAACGTAGGTTTGTGCATGCCCCAGCCAGGATTTCTCGAAGGGTTGCGCGAAATTGCCTCAAAGAATAGCGCGCTACTTATCTTCGATGAAGTCAAGACGGGAGCGAAACTTGGGTGGGGAGGGGCCTCGGAATATTTTGGCGTCATGCCAGACATGATTTGTCTGGCGAAGTCGATTGGCGGCGGATTGCCGCTGGCGGCGTTCGGTACACACAAGTCCGTGATGGACCTGATTTCTCAACACAAGGTGTTCCACGGCGGCACCTACAACACCAATCCGGTTTCGATGGCGGCCGGCCTGGCGACCTTCCGCAGCGTGCTCACGCGCGAAAACTACACGCAGGTAGAGAAGCTCGAACGGAAGCTGACCGACGGCTATCGTGAAATCGTCGCAAAGGCTGGCTTGCAGGGATATGTCATCAGCGCCGGCGCAAATGGCGCGTTGATGCTCTATCCCAGCGAGATTCGCAATTACCGCGACTGGTTGACGGTGGACGTTGATCTCTGGCGGCACTACTGGTTCGGAATGGTCAACCGCGGCGTGATGGCGCAGCCGTACTGGTGGGATGAGCAATGGACGATTTCCGTTCAGCACACCGAGAAGGACATTGACCAGCATATTGCTGCATTCGCGGACATCGCTCCAGCGCTGGCTAAAGCACAGCAGGAACGCTCGGCAGAAGTTGCAGCACATTAGAACGGAACGTGAAAGGCGGGCGCCCTCGCCCGCCTTTCAAGGGACTCAGAGTGTCGGGCGAAAACAATCACGCCAACCAGCCGAATTTGAAACGTGTCCTCGGTCGCTTTGACCTGGTGCTGCTGTTCGTTGTTGCTGTCTTCAATCTGAACGTGGTGCCATCCATAGCCGCCAATGGCGGGGTCACCGTCTGGCTGTGGATCGTTGCTCTGCTGCTGTTCTTCTGGCCGCAGGGCATCGCAGTGATTGAGTTGGCTCATCGCTATCCCGGAGAAGGCGGAGTGTATCTCTGGGCGAAAGAAGTGTTCGGCGATTTTCACGGATTTCTTTCGGGTTGGTGCTATTGGACCAACAACATGCTGTATGTTCCGACGGTGATGCTGTACTTCGTCGGCGTGTCAGTTTACGTGCTTGGCCCCAGTCACCAGGGACTGGCTGACAACAAAATTTTTGCATTAGCCACTTCTACGGTGCTGCTGGCGGTGCTCACTTGGCTCAATATTGTGGGTCTCGGCGTGGGCAAGTGGATCAATAATCTTGGAGCCATCGGAACGGGAATCGCTGCCGCGGTTCTGATCGGCCTCGGAATTGTGTTGTGGTCGCGATTTGGGAGCACTCTTACCGCGGCCGATTTCCGCGTTCCAGCGGATCCTCGCTTTGTGTTGAATTCGTTCGGCGTGATCTGCTTCGGATTGGTAGGACTCGAATTAGCTTCCGTGATGGGCGATGAAATCCGCGATCCCGCGAGGACCTTGCCGGGAGCAGTTGCATGGGGCGGAGTTCTCTCGGGCGCGCTTTATGTCGGCGTCACCCTGACTCTGCTCATCGCAGTTGGGAAAAAAGTTAGCGTTTTGCAGGGAATTGTGCAGGCAGTCAGCCAGATGGCTTCACAGGTCGGGTTGGCGTGGATTGTGGTGCCCTTCGCGTTGATGCTGAGTCTCTCAATTGCCGGAATCGGGTCGGCGTGGATGGGAGGATCGGCGCGAATTCCGTTTGTCGCCGGACTGGACGCCTACATGCCTTCGTGGCTAGGGAGATTGCATCCCCGTTATGCAACTCCCTATGCAGCATTGATCGTGCAAGGTCTGGTGTCTTTGTTTTTGGTGGTAATTAATTTTGCTGCAGCCGGCGGAGTGCAGGCAGCATTTCAGACCATGCTGTCGATCGCAGTTGTGCTGCAGTTGGTCCCATTCATTTATATGTTCGGGGCACTGTTGAAATTTTCGTTTGCGCCGGGCAAAGCCGCGTCGACGGTCAAAGGCCGATACAGCCGGAGTGTCCTCGCTTTGGCAGGAGGCAGCGGGCTGGTCACGACCGTTGTGGCAATTGTCGTGGCATTTTTTCCCGCCAGCCAGATTAAATCGGTCTTGAAGTACGAATTGAGCATGTTCGGCCTCACACTCTTTTTTGTGGC
>DATJHT010000155.1:0-5445 GCA_035493765.1 Terriglobales bacterium | reverse complement strand
CTGCTTGCACTCCTGCCGGCAAAACAACCATCGCCGGCCGGCGCGCCTGTCAGTGAGCCGCGCTTTGCCGAACGCTAGGGGAACCACCGCCGCGCGTGTACCGAGACGAGGTTCTGGCTGAGCTGATGGCTGAACACATCGCGCTAAAAAAAGTCTTGGGGAACTCTAACCAGTATCTGGGTACCGCAGGATGTGCCGGATATAGTCGTGGATTTCGTCCGGCGCTGGTCGGAGAAGGCTGAGATCGGCGTCGGACGGTTCATCCCGTGGCCTGGCGTGACCCCCAGCAAGTTCTATGACTGGGCGTTCGCTCCGTTATCTTAACGGAGGAACGCTTTCTCCGGTTTCTACGGGAGGATGTCAAGCTTGCAAACCTAATCGTCATTCATCGCGGTGCAGAAGCATGGGGTATAGTAATGGCCGTCAAACCGAAAGCTCGAAAAGGGCTCGCGGGAATCTTGGATGTCAGTATCCAGTCCACCCAGCTTTTGACAGGCAAGCCTGTTCCTCTGCGGGCGGTTGAAATACTTGGTAGAAAAAAAATGGGAAGCTGGCGTTCTACCGCTGAATTACGAGCGCCCAAAACTGCAGTAAACTCATGTTAACACCACAGTGCCGAAACTTTGTTCCTTTGTGATTCACGCAATGGCTACTCCGACTTCCACGTTGATCTGACAATTCAACACAGTAAAGAATTCACTGCGGCCCGTTGTCGTACGTGACGACCCGCTGTCGCGATTCGCCCAGCCCTTCGATCCCGAGTTCAACAACATCTCCAGCCTTTAGATAAAGAGGAGGGTTCATTCCCAACCCAACTCCCGCCGGCGTTCCCGTGCTGATCACATCGCCCGGGAGCAGAGTCATGAACTGGCTCGTGTACGAAACCACAGTGGCCACATCGAAAATCATGTTAGAAGTCGAGCTGTTCTGCCGCATCACGCCGTTGACCTTCAGCCACATCACCAGATTGCCTACATTCGGCACCTCGTCCGGCGTTGCCAGAAACGGTCCGAGCGGCGCGAATGTGTCCGCACTCTTGCCCTTTACCCATTGTCCGCCGCGTTCCAGTTGGAAGTGACGCTCGGAATAATCATTGTGAAGCGCATATCCCGCGACGTAGTCAAGCGCATCCTCCTTTGAAACATACAAAGCACGTTTCCCGATGACAACTGCCAGTTCGACTTCCCAATCTACTTTGCTTGAATTCTTCGGCATCGTAAGTGGATCGTTCGGACCAACCAGGGAACTCGTGGACTTAAAAAAGAGTACCGGCTCCTTCGGTGGCTGGGCTTTGGTTTCCGCCGCGTGATCGCGGTAGTTCAGCCCGATGCAAACGATTTTGCTCGGCCGTCGGACCGGCGGTCCCAACCGCACACTCGATGGAACCCGCGGCGCCGATGCATTGTTCTTTTGCAGCCAGGCCTCAAGCTGCTTCAACCCGCCGTTTTCAAAAAAATCCTCGCCATAATCAAAGCCCGATGCCGAGGTGTCAATTCGAGATCCGTCCTGCAAAATCACTCCGGGCTTTTCCTGCCCGGGATCGCCAAACCGAATCAATTTCATATCCGTCTTTCTCCTGGTTTTGTGCGCTCGATTCTACCGCTCCCCCCGATTACACCCCAGCCAGTTTCTCAAACGGCAGGCACGCAAAAGAGCGTAGCGTCTCATTTTCTGCTAGGCAATGATAATACAATATAATAATATCTCTGGTGCTCAGTCCTGCCGGACTGGGCGATCCTAACTAACCGGGGGACGCTTAATGAGAAGACTCCTTGCGTTCTGGGCTCTCGTGTTCATCGTTTTTCTCTCGCAGTTGTCTTTCGCGCAATCCTCCGCAGATCGTCTGGACCTTTACTTCTCCGACTGGCACACGGCCTCGCCACACACGGTCCGCGGTGCCCTCGAAACTCGCGACATCTTTACCCGCGGCAATTCGCAGGCCCCAACACAAAAGGGCGCAGTGCTCAAATTCATAAATTCCTATGCCTACGCGACTCTCGCTCCTGGCGCGTCAACCAAGCCGACCCGCCTCGATGGCCAACAGGAAATCTATTTTATTTACTCAGGTCACGGTGTCGCCTCGGCAGCAGGACACTCGGATGAGCTCTCTCCCAACATCGCCATTCTCGTTCCCGCAAATCTTGAGTTCACGTTGAGGAATACCGGCGACCGCCCACTGGTTATGTACGTAATTAACGAGCCCGTGCCCGATGGTTTCCGTCCTAATTCCAGCATTCTCGTCAAAGACGAAAACAAAATTTCGATCACATCCAGCGACGGCCACTGGGCGCACATTGTGAAAACGCTGTTTGTAACCGATGACGGCCTGGGCACTCTGCAAAGCGTTCTCACTGTGACCATCGATCCGCTCACCATGGGCATGCCGCATGTGGTGGATCACGACGACATTGAAGAGGTCTGGTCGGCGCTCGATGGAACCAGCCTGGCTTTTGTCGGCAATCAGTTGCGAAAGCAAACACCCGGCATGGCGTTCTATCACATCCCGGATAACAAAACGCCTCACACCAACATCAATCAGAACGAAGATTCGCAAGTAAGATTTCTATACTTCGCCCGCTACCACCCGCACGAAACCCGGAAATAGTTCCGCGAAATGAAAACCGGAGAATCTTGCTCATGAAATGTGCCGCACTTGTACTCAGCATCTTCAGTTCGATGTTTTTCAGCGCGGCCAGCGCCCAAAACTCGTCTCCGGCAAGTGGCGGTGTGCAAAACGCGATCAATGGGATCAACTCCTATCCTGGCCCTGAATTTGTAAAGTACGAACCGGAAAGGGAAGTCCTTGACCGACGTATCGATCTCTTTCTCAGCGACTGGCAGGGCTCAATGCCACGCCACGAGCACGGATCGCTGGTGCTCCGCGACATCCTCACACGCGGCGACAACTTCGCGCCGACGGAAAAGGGCGCCGTCCTGCGCTACGGGAATTTTCTCGCTTACGGTAGCCTTGCGCCCTGGAACTCAACCGTTCCTTCGCGTCTTGAACGCCAGCAGGAAGTCTTTTACATTCTCGGCGGCCAAGGTGAAATAACCGCCGGCGGCGATACTGCAACTCTCCGCAAAGACATTGTCGTTTTCATGCCGGCAAATCTTGAGTTCGTGATGAAATCCACTAGCGCCGAGCCGCTCGCCATGTATGTCATCAACGAGCCTGTGCCGGACGGTTTTCATCCGAAGACGAAGATGGTAGTCAAAGATGAGGCCGCCGCGCATCAACGCACTCCCGCCGGTGGCGATCCTTACGTGGTTCCGGGCGCGTCGGGACACTGGGGCCATATCGTGCGCGAACTCTTTTCGCCGGCCGACGGACTGGCCACCGAGCAGAGCGTCATCACTGTTACACTCAATCCGCTGACCATGGGAGAGCCGCATCCGCATCGCCCTGGCCAGGAGGAAATCTGGGCCGCGATCGACGGCGACAGCCTCGCCTTTCTCGGTACCGAGATTCGTGTTCAGCATCCTGGAATGGCCTACATGCTGCCGCCCGATGCGGTCACGATTCACTCCAACATCAATGCCGGAGATAAACCCGCGAAGTTTCTTTATTTCGCAAAATTTCCTGATGGTGACAATTGGAGGCACGGAGCTCCGGCCGCAACTCGATAGCTAATCACATTTACGAAATGAAAAAATACCTTTCGCTCCTGATATTGCTTTCGCTCTCGGTTGCAAGTGCGCACAGCCAGTCTCAATCCAGCAGCGACTACTGGGTCTATTTCGGCACTTACACCGGCTTCGTCTATATGAAGGAAGGCCTACCTGCCGGCGTCAGCCGCAGTAAAGGGATCTATGTCAGCAAGTTTCATCCCGCAACCGGCGAATTGAGCAGGCCGCAGCTTGCGGCTGAAATCACAAATCCGGCTTTTCTCGCCATCCATCCCAATCATCGCTTTCTTTATGCAGTGACCGAGGATCCTCTCTCTCTCGGTCCGAATTTCGACCACTCCTCTTATGTCACCGCTTACAGCATCGATTCCGCCACCGGCAGACTGCATCTTCTTAATACCCGAACCACCGGCGGCACCAGCACCTGTTATCTAGCGATCGATAAGAGCGGCCATTATCTTATGTTGGCCAACTTTGGAAGCAGTAGCGTCACCATCCTTCGCATCAAGGACGACGGATCCATCGGCGAGCAGACCGCCTTCATGAAGCACGTCGGCAGGGGGAAGGATCCAGCGTTTCAGTCCAAGGCCCATCCGCACTCCATCGACGTCTCGCCCGACAACAAGTACGCCGTCGTCTCCGATCTCGGAGTGGACAAGCTGTTCATCTACAAGTTTGACGCTGCGACCGGCGTCCTCTCCCCCGATCAGCCGCCGTTCGTTGAGGCGGAAGCGGGCGGCGGTCCGCGTCATTTTACCTTCGACTCTGCCGGAAGATTCGGTTATTCACTCCACGAAATGAGCGGTTACATCACCGTCCTCGCCTGGGACGCGGCTAGCGGCAGCTTCACAAAAATTCAGGATGCGATCAGCCTCCGGCCAGATTTCATTGGTGCGAACGATAGTGCCGAGATAGCCATCCATCCCAATGGCAAATTTCTTTATGAATCGAATCGTCGCTTTCGCGGGCCGGAAATGTGGGGCCCGGATTCTATCGGCGTTTTCGCCATCGATCCGGATAAAGGAACTCTGACCGAAGTCGAGCAGGTGCCGCCCGGAGGAACCATGCCGCGCAATTTCGCGATCGATCCAACCGGTTCTTATTTATTTGCAGCCAACGAACTCAGCGGGAACGTAGCGCTCTTTAACATAGACGCAAGCACCGGCCGCCTTTCGCCGACCAAAACTGATTTGAAGATTGACGTTCCGGTTTGCATCGTATTTCTTCCGGCAGGCAAGTAAGCAGAAGTTGTGTTTCAGGTTAATTTCTTGTTTCAGGAGATCAAGTTTTGACCAGATCCGTTCGGTGTAAGAGTTGCATGCTGGCATTTCTGGCGGCATTCGCCTTAACGCTGCAATCTGCGGCACAGGGCAACGACTACTTTGTTTATTTCGGCACCTATACCGGATTCAAATACGTTCACCACAGCAAGACCTGGGGCGTCGGCGAAAGCAAGAGCAAAGGTGTCTATGTCAGCCGGTTCAATGCCTCGAGTGGACAGTTGGGCGAACCGCAACTTGCCGCGGAAGTGGTAAACCCTTCATTTCTCACCATTTCGCCCGATCACCATTATCTTTATGCCATCAGCGAAGATCCGCTTTCGATCGGTCCGCCTGTCGACCACTCCTCTTACGTGAGTGCCTTCGCAATTGACTCTGCCAGCGGAAAGCTTCGCTTTCTCAACTCTGTCCCCGCTAGCGGCACCAGTACCTGTTATATATCCATCGATAAGACCGGGCGATATGTGATGCTCGCCAACTTCGGCAGCGGCAGCGTTTCCGTCATTCACGTGAAGGACGACGGCTCGCTCGGCGAGCT
>DATJHT010000154.1:0-44208 GCA_035493765.1 Terriglobales bacterium | reverse complement strand
TTACCTTCCACGTCGGCTTTCAGAACATTCCCCATACCGCATCCCGGAGCAGTCATCGACATTTGAATGTCGATCCGCTTTCCATCTGCATCCGCACCCTGCACAGGTTCCCCTGCGCTATTCGCGCTCACGGCGGCAGTTGAAGCTGCGGGTTCGATCTTGCAGGAGTAAATCAACCCAAGGTCCACAATATTCACGGGGATTTCGGGATCGTAAACAGACTTCAGAATGTCCCAAACCATCTGTTCGTTGAACTCGACCAGTTCCGGAGCAGAGCCCCCGCTGTCACTGGGCTGCATTCCAAGTGAATCGGCATCTTTGCCTTCAATGCGGTACATCTGACCGTAGTCGGTCCAAACGGTGTAGCTATCCCCGCGCGATTGCATGATCCGCACCGACATGTTTTCAGGCAGTGTGCTGACTCGTCCGCTAGGGATTTCAATTACCTCGGTTGTGCGGGTCAATTTGACGGTCTGATTCATAGCAGCAGATCCTATTCGGTTGATACTGGTTCCTGCTTACCTTCCAGTGCGGCCTTCATCGTGTGCCAGGCTAGTGTGGCGCACTTCACACGCACCGGAAATTCGGAGACACCGGAAAATACAGCCAGCTTACCGAGATCCGCCTGGTCGCCATTTGCTCCGCCCTCGGTAACCAGTTTGTGAAATGTGCTGAAAAGTTTTTCCGCTTCGGCTTTGCTTTTGCCCTTTATCGCCTGCGTCATCATGGAAGCGGAGGCTTTTGAAATTGCGCATCCGGAGCCCTGAAAAGCTACGTCCTGAACCGTATCATTTTCGAGTTTTATGAAAACGGTGAAGTGATCGCCGCAGAGTGGATTGAAGCCCTCAACCCGGCTCGCGTCAGACAGTTCGCGATAATTGCGCGGAGCCTTGCTGTGTTCGAGAATCACTTCCTGGTAAAGATCGCGGAGGTCGCCCATCAGGAAAACACCTCCTGCACCTTCAGGATGCCTGCTGCCAGCGCATCGACTTCTTCTTTAGTGTTGTAGAGAGCAAACGACGCGCGCGCGGTAGCGGGAATGCCGAAACACTGCATAACCGGCTGCGCGCAATGATGGCCGGTGCGAATAGCGATGCCTTCCTGATCAAGGATAGTGCCGATGTCGTGCGGATGAACGTTGTCCATAACGAATGAGAGTACGCCGGCCTTTTCTTTGGCGGTGCCGATCAGGCGAACTCCGGGAATGGCCGAGACTTTGTCAGTCGCGTAAGCGAGCAACTCGTGTTCATGCTCCGCAATCTTGTCCATTCCGATTGCGGTGAGATATTCAACGGCCGCGCCCAGGCCGATGGCTCCGGCCACGTCAGGTGTACCGGCTTCAAACTTGAAGGGCAGCTTGTTATAGATGGTCTTTTCGAAAGTGACGGAGCTGATCATGTCGCCACCGCCCTGATAGGGCGGCATGGCTTCGAGAAGTTCCGTCTTGCCGTAGAGGACGCCTATACCCATGGGGCCGAACATCTTGTGGCTGGAGAAGGCGTAGAAATCGCAGCCCAGCGCCTGCACATCGATCCGCATGTGCGGGGCGGCTTGCGCTCCGTCAACGATGACCGGAATCTTGCGGGCGTGGGCCAGTTCAACAATTTTCTCGAGAGGATTCACCGTACCGAGCGCGTTTGAAACGTGCGGTACCGCGATAATTCTGGTGCGCGGGCCGATCAACTTTTCGAATTCATCGAGGCGCAGCTCGCCAGCCTCGTTGATTGGCGCAACGCGCAACCTCGCGCCTTTTTCGTCGCACAGGATCTGCCAGGGAACGATGTTGGAGTGGTGCTCCATAGCGGAGATGAGCACTTCGTCATCGGGACCGACGTGCTTGCGGCCATAAGTCTGAGCGACCAGGTTGATGGCTTCGGTCGCGCCGCGGACAAAGATCAATTCGCGCACATGAGCGGCGTTGATAAAATTCTGCACTGATTGGCGAGCTTGATCGTGCTTTGAAGTTGCCAGTTCCGACAAGAAGTGAACACCGCGATGAATGTTGGCGTTTTCCTGCTCGTAGTAGCGGACGATTGCGTCGATCACAACCTGCGGCTTTTGTGACGTAGCGGCATTGTCCAGATAGACCAGCTTTTTGCCGCGAACATCACGGGCAAGAATCGGAAAGTCGCGGCGAATCTTTTGCAGGTCGAGTATTGATTTTGCATGCCGCACATTCACGGCAGCAGTTGGCAGGTTGGCTGCGGTCGTCATCCGATCTCCTCCCAATTTCTGCGGCTGTCAGCGCTGGTGAGCTTGGCCAGGTTTTTGGTCGAATTCGCGATGGTGAGCAAATGTTCGTTGATCAATCTTTCCACGTGCTCACGCGCCGGATTTGTCGCCATGCGATCCAAACATTCGTTGGCGAATGCGAGCAGCAGCAATTTGCGCGCCGAAATCTCATCAATTCCGCGCGAGCGCAGATAAAACAAGGCATTCTCTTCGATTTGCCCGATGGTCGCGCCATGCGTGCATTTCACGTCGTCGGCGTAGATTTCGAGCTGCGGCTTGGTGTCAATGCGGGCGTCGTCTGAAAGCAGCAGATTGCGATTAGTCTGTTTGGCATCGGTTTTCTGTGCGTCTTTGTGGACAATGATGCGGCCGTGGAAAACGCCGTGGGCCTGATCGTCCAGAATGCCGTTATAGAACTGCCGGCTGGCACAATGAGGGCTGGCATGCTCGACCAGCATGTAATTGTCGAGATGCTGCTGGCCGTTTCCGATAAATAAGCCGTTGATCAGGCACTCGGAACCTTCGCCGGCGAGAACTGGATGAACATTGTTACGTACGAGTCCGCCACCGAGGAGGACGGAGTGCGAAGAAACATTGGCGCTTCTTCCTTGCTGCAATCGCAAAGTGGAAATATTGAATGCCTGCTGATGCTCGCGCTCCGCCATGTAATGCGAAACTACCGCGTTGTCCCCAGCAACCAGTTCGGTCGCGGTGTTGCAGAAGGCCGGACTCTCTCCTAAAGAAACGTAGTCTTCGACGATTGTCGCCTGAGTCTCGTTTTCGGCGACAATCAGATTGCGGGGATGCGACATCAACGGCTTTTCACTGGATGTCGAGATGAACAGAATACAAATCGGATCATTGATAACGGTTCCACGACGGATGTGAACGTAGGCGCCATCTTCCAGGAACGCCGTGTTCAAGGCAGAAAATGCATCACGATCAATGTTCAGATAGCGGCCAAGATGCGGCTGCAAAGCGGCAGGGTCGCGACTGATCTGAGCGGCGAGGCTGCTCACGCGCACTCCCGACGGCAAATTGCCGATCGACGAGAGCGCCTCGGCGAACTTTCCGTTCACGAAAACCAGCTGACAGGCTCTGCCTGGAACGAAGAACGGTTCTACTCGTTCTAATGTTGGCAACTTCTCAACGGTCGCAAGTTGAAAGGAGGTCTTTGCGATCGGCGAGACATTCGTAAAACGCCAGTCTTCGTCATGAGTGGTCGGGAATCCGGTTTCGCAAAAACGCGCGAAGGCCTTCTCACGGAGCTCACGCAGCCAAGCCTGGCCTTTCCCCGGCGCACGCTTGTGGAATTCGGTGAAGCTGTCGAGATAAGTTCCGATTTGTTCAGTCGCTGCAATCACAATCTATTCCTCAGGCTGTAACCGGCTGACGAGTTTCGCTGTCGATATCAACGTAGCCCTTTTGTTCAAGTTCGAGGGCCAGTTCGGGGCCGCCGGAGCGCACAATGCGCCCGTTGGCAAGCACGTGCACGAAGTCGGGAACGATTTCGTTGAGCAAACGCTGATAATGCGTGACCACGATCATGGCGCGATCGGGGCTGCGCATTGCGTTCACGCCTTTAGAGACGATTTTCAACGCGTCGATGTCGAGGCCGGAGTCGGTTTCGTCGAGAACGGCGAGCTTGGGTTGAAGAATCGCCATCTGCAGAATCTCGTTGCGTTTTTTCTCGCCACCGGAAAAGCCTTCGTTGACGGAGCGGTTCATCAACTTCTCGTCCATTTCCAGCAGCTTCAGCTTCTCTTTGTAGAGAGGCAGGAAGTCCATGGCGTCCATCTCGTCCTGGCCGTGGTACTTGCGGATGGCGTTCAAGGCTGAGCGCAGGAAATAGGCGTTGCCGATACCTGGAATTTCGACCGGGTATTGGAATGCCAGGAAAATGCCCTCGCAGGCGGCATCTTCGGCTTTCATAGCTAGCAGGTCTTTCCCGTTGAACAGGACCTTGCCGCCGGTCACCTCATAGGCCTCGCGGCGCGCCAGTACCTGCGCCAACGTGCTCTTGCCGGAACCGTTCGGCCCCATGATGGAGTGCACTTCGCCAGGGTTCACGGTGAGATTAATACCCTTGAGAATGTCGTGGTTATCCACGCGGACTTTAAGGTCTTTGATTTCGAGTAAGCTCATTAATCCTTCCTTGAAACAGATCTCTTGTGGCGCCGTGTCAGACGCCGCCCGTCGTGCGCCAAGCCTGTAGGATGACGCAGGACGCGCAACCAAGACAGCTTTATCCCACGCTGCCTTCGAGGCTGACGCCCAGCAGCTTTTGTGCTTCGACGGCGAACTCCATAGGCAGCTCGCGGAAGACCCGCTTGCAAAATCCATTGACGATCATCGAAACGGCGTCTTCGGTCTTCAATCCACGCTGACGCAAATAAAAGAGCTGATCATCGCCGATCTTCGATGTCGAAGCTTCGTGCTCCATGCGGGCGCTGGCATTCCGCACGTCAATGTAAGGAAACGTGTGTGCGCCACACTTATCGCCGATGAGCAACGAATCGCATTGCGTGTAATTGCGCGCACCAGTCGCACCTTTCATGATCTTGACCTGACCGCGATAGGTATTCTGGCCGTGCCCCGCAGAAATCCCCTTCGACACGATCGTGCTGCGCGTATTTTTCCCCAGGTGGATCATCTTGGTGCCGGTGTCCGCCTGCTGATAGTTGTTGGTGAGCGCGACCGAGTAGAACTCGCCTACGGAGTTGTCACCCTGCAAGATGCAGCTGGGATATTTCCAGGTGATCGCAGATCCGGTCTCGACCTGCGTCCAGGAAATCTTGGAGTTCACACCTCGGCAGCTGCCACGCTTGGTAACGAAGTTGTAAATTCCGCCTTTTCCCTGCTTGTCGCCGGGATACCAGTTCTGGACCGTCGAGTACTTGATTTGCGCATTGTCGAGAGCGACCAACTCGACCACCGCTGCATGCAACTGGTTCTCGTCGCGGATGGGCGCGGTGCAGCCTTCGAGGTAACTGACGTAAGCGCCTTCGTCGGCGACGATCAGGGTACGTTCGAACTGCCCGGTTTCAGCGGCATTGATGCGAAAGTATGTGGAGAGCTCCAGTGGGCAACGCACGCCTTTGGGAACGTAAACGAATGATCCGTCGGTGAATACGGCCGAGTTAAGAGTTGCGAAAAAATTGTCGGTATAGGGAACAACCGAGCCGAGATACTTCTGCACCAGTTCGGGATGATTGCGCACGGCTTCGGAGAACGAGCAGAAAATGATTCCCATCTCCGCCAGCTTCCCTTTGAACGTGGTAGCCACTGAAACGCTGTCGAAGACGGCATCGACGGCGACGCCGGCCAGCATCTTCTGCTCCTGCAGCGGAATGCCAAGCTTGTCATAAGTGCGCAGCAGTTCGGGATCAACCTCGTCAAGATTGGCCAGGCTGGGCTTTTGCTTCGGCGCAGAGTAGTAAACGATGTCCTGGTAATTGATCGGAGGATACTTTACATTCGCCCACTTCGGCTCAGCATGTGAGGCTTCGAGAGTCATCCAGTGCCGGAAGGCCTTCAGTCGCCAGTCGAGCATGAACTCGGGCTCGCCCTTCTTGGCGGAGATCAGGCGAATGGTTCCTTCGTTCAGACCCTTGGGGACGCGGTCTTCCTCGATGTCGCTGATGAATCCCCATTTGTACTCGCGCTCGGCGAGGTCACGAATTGCGTCAACGTTTGTGCTCATGGTTTGCTCATTGTGTTCTGCCGGAAGTCAGGCTAAAACTTGGGACAAAATTGCCGTTAGTAGTTTTGATGGCGGTCACGCGCAACGGATGCACGAGATCGGAAAGAGTAAGCCGCTCAAGAGCTCCACGCACGACCTGATTGATGATCCGCTGATTGTGTTTAGCGGGGCAGCCACGCTCGATCTCGCAAAGCCCGGTAATTTCGGTGCTGCAGTCAGTCAATGCAATGGGGCCTTCGAGAGCGGCGATCATCTCTGCAACCGAAATCTCGTGAGCATCGCGCGCCAGGATGTACCCACCTTTGGTGCCACGCTGCGAAGTCAGAAATCCGTTATGTAGCAGCAGCTTCAGCAGTTTGCTCACAGTTGGGACCGGCAACCCAGACTCGAGCGCCAAACCGCGCGCGGTGTGGAGCGTTCCGATGCGATTGCGAGCCACGTAGGTCATGATGACAAGACCGTAATCAGCGAGTTTGCTCAGGCGAATCATGGCTATCGGGTTGCTGGCGATCAACCTACAAATAGGACTAAATCAGTACAGTATTAGTTTACAGGTGATGAGGAGGGCGCGCAAGAGCAGGAGGGAGTTCCTGCCGGGATGTGGTTCTCAGATTCCCGCGCGAAAGCTTGCGTGACATCGGCATCCTATAATTCGATACCTTGAGCCCGGCCCCGGCATCTGCGGTCAATTGGTTATTTAGCGGAAAAAGTGGCCCGAGTGGCAGCCTGCTGCCGCGCTGGCTGTTTTTGCGCGCGCTGGGACTGATCTATTTTTCCGCATTCTTTTCCCTCGTTTTTCAAATTCGTGGGCTGATTGGCACGGACGGAATTCTTCCCGCAAGGCCATATCTGCAACAGGTCGCACAATCCCTGGGACATCTGCAACGCTTTTGGTATGCGCCAACTCTGCTGTGGTTTTCCAGCAGCTCGCACATGCTGATGGCGCTGTGCTGGACTGGAATCGCAGCTTCACTGCTACTCGTCGCCAATGTTTGGCCACGCGGCATGCTGGTGATTTGCTTTGCCTGCTTCCTGTCGTTCATCAGCGCCGCGCAGGACTTCTCGAGCTACCAATCAGATGGAATGCTGCTCGAAGCCGGAATTATTTGTTTGTTCTTCGCGCCTCCGGGCTTCAGGCCGGGTCTCGGGTCCGGCCATCCGCCTTCGCGGGCGAGCCTGTTTTTGCTGCAATGGGAGTGGTTCCGCATTTACTTCGAATCGGGCGCGGTGAAGCTTCTCAGCCACGACATACAGTGGCGGAATTTCACCGCCATGGACGAGTACTACCAGAACGGTCCATTGCCGACATGGATCGGGTGGTACGCGCAGCACTTACCGCACTGGTTTCACGCGGATTCTGTGGTTGCGACGTTCGTTCTGGAACTGGGCATTGTATGGATGCTGTTTTTGCCGCGGCGCTGGGGGATTGTATGCTTCTTCATCGCCACCATCTGGCAAATCGGAGTCATTGCGACTGCGAATTACGCCTTCCTGAATTACATCGTGCTGGCGCTGGGCGTGCTGCTGCTGGATGACAAATTTTTACGGTCCATTCTGCCGGCACGGTGGAGAGTAAACCTTGCGGCGATGTCAGAAACGCCGCCTGAGGCAGAGCGCAACCTTGCGTCTGCGGCGCCACCTGCAACCACGAGACTTCGACAACACTGGAAAGCGATCAAGCTGGCGATCAGCGCCGTCCTGCTGACCTGGATTTTCTATGCCACAACGGCTGAGTTGATCTGGATGTTTGTACGCGTACCGCTGCCCACTTCGCCGGTGGTGGCTCTGGAGCCTTTTCGCGTTGCCAATCAATACGGATTATTCGCGGTGATGACGCGCGGACGCTATGAAATCGAATTTCAGGGCTCAGACGATGGCGTGAACTGGACTCCGTATCCTTTCCGGTACAAGCCTCAGGCACTTAACCAAGCGCCTCGGATCTACGCCCCGTACCAGCCACGCTTCGATTGGAACTTGTGGTTTGCGTCCCTGGGCTCGTGGCGTGAGTATCCGCTGGTGACGAACACAGAAGAGCGCCTGCTCACAAATGACAAGGATGCGCTCGAGTTGTTTGCGGGCAATCCGTTTCCGAACAAACCTCCGCTGCAGGTGCGAGCTGTGTTATGGCAGTACTGGTTTACATCGGTGGCGGAAAAGCGGGCGACCGGAAACTGGTGGCGGCGGCAACTGCTCGGGTTGTACGCGCCAACGCTGCAGCGCACACCCGAGGGGAGCATCCAAGTAACCGAATGGCCCACGGCTGGGGCGCGGGAGTAATACAAGCATTGAATAATTGCGAATTATAAGATCTGTCTTCGAAATGCCTGCACAGTCCAAAAGAGCGTGTGTGGTCGGATCCGGGCCGAATGGACTAGCCGCAGCCATCAAACTGGCTCAGGCGGGTCTTCGGGTGGACGTCCTCGAAGCCGAGGCTATTGCCGGCGGCGGCGTTCGCACCATGGAACTTACGCTGCCTGGTTTCCATCACGACTTTGGATCGGCGGTTTATCCGTTAGGTGCCGGTTCTCCATTCTTCAATTCGCTCCGGCTTCGCGATCACGGGCTGGACTGGATACACTCTGCCGCACCCCTGGCTCATCCGCACGACGATGGAACCGCGAGTGTTCTGGAACAAAATCTGGCCAGCGCCAGAACTGTTCTCGGTGTTGATGGAAAGGCATGGTGCAATCTCGTGGAGCCATTCGTCGAGCACTGGGATGAATTTGCACCCGAAGTGCTCCGGTCTGTACTTTCCATACCAAGACACCCGATTCTGTTGGCGCGATTTGGCAGGAACGGACTGCTTCCAGCGAGCGCAATTGTGCAACGATTCAAAAGCCCGCGAACTCGCGCCTTGTTCGCCGGCCTGGCCGCGCATTCATTTCTCAGTCTCAACGAACTTTTATCGGGCGCATTCGGCATGATGATGGCGATTCCCGCGCATGCGGTCGGTTGGCCGATCGCGCGTGGCGGTGCGCAGTCGCTGACCAACGCACTAATTGGACATCTCTCCTCGCTGGGCGGAGTGGTGAAGACGTCCAGCCGCGTCGAAAGCGTGCAGCAACTGGAAGAATATGATCTTAAAATTTTCGATGTTACGCCCCGTCAGCTGCTCAATATCGCTGAACCTCGTCTGTCCGAAAGCTACGTCCGCAAGCTGAGAGGTTTTCGATACGGACCCGCGGCCTTCAAAGTGGATTATGCATTGAGCGAACCAATTCCGTGGAAAGCAAAGGAGTGTACGCGCGCGGCGACGGTGCATGTTGTTGGGACCTATGAAGAAATCGCCGCATCCGAGGCAGCAATGCGAAACGGGCAACATGCAGAAAAGCCATTCGTTTTACTGGTGCAGCCAAGCTTGTTCGATCCGAGCCGCGCCCCCGAGGGCAAGCATACGGCATGGGCTTACTGCCATGTGCCCAACGGATCGAACGTGGACATGCTGGCGCGAATCGAGAGCCAGATCGAGCGCTTCGCACCGGGATTCCGGGAATGTGTACTTGCGCGCCGGGTTTTTGCGCCAGCCGATCTCGAGGCGATAGACGCGAACCTGATCGGTGGGGACATCAGCGGAGGAGCGATGGGAATGGAGCAGCTTCTGTTTCGTCCTACTTGGCGCGGTTACGCGACCTCGGCCAAAGACATCTACATATGTTCGTCGTCTACACCGCCAGGCGGCGGCGTGCATGGCATGTGCGGATATCACGCCGCAAAGATGGCGCTAAGAAGAATGGGGTAATAACAAATGGCGCGAGGATGGGAAAGCAAATCGGTCGAGCAACAGCAAGAAGAAGCCAGTTCGAATGATGCGAAGGGGCCGCGCCTGACTCAGGAGCAAATTGCCGAGCAGCGTCAGCGCCGTGGGCTGGAGCTCTCACGAAAACGTATCGAGCAGCAGTTAGAAACAGCCACCAACCCAAGGCATCGCCAGATGCTGGAAGCGGCTCTGAAGGATTTGGACGCCCAATTGGCCCGTACAGACTGATCGACTGTCCAGGCCTCTTTTCCTAGCAGGTAGAATATAACGTTGTGAAAAAGTTCTGGGAGAACGGTGGCACCGAGCGTAGCGGAGGCTTGCCTGACAAGACAGTCGGGGCAAGTATTGGAGTGCCTTCCTCCGTCCGTTTCGGCTCGGTTACTATCTCGCCGGCGACGGTTCTCGCACCCATGGCCGGCGTGACTGATACAGTTTTCCGGCGATTCATTCGTAATCTCGGCGGATGCGGGCTGATCATGACGGAGTTTACCTCGGCCGATGGCGTGCTCCGCGCCAAAGATCAAAAGGCGAAGCGTTATCTGCATTTCTACGAGGACGAGCATCCGATATCAGCGCAGCTGTTTGGCAGCGATCCGCGGGTGATGGCCGAGGCGGCAAGAATTGTCGAGGGTCTGGGATTCGACCTGGTGGATTTGAACCTGGGATGCCCGGCTAAGAAAGTTGTGAAGTGCAACGGTGGATCGGGACTGTTGCGCGATCTGCCGCGTATTGGCGGAATTTTCGAAGCAGTAAGAAAAGCCGTCACCATTCCCTTCACCGTCAAATTTCGTGCCGGATGGAATGACGAGGAAATCGTCTGCGTGGAACTGGCGAAGATGGCCGAGGATTGTGGGCTATGCGCGGTGGCTCTCCATGCCCGCACCCGTGAGCAAGGTTACAGCGGCAATGCGCGCTGGGAGTGGATTGCCGCGGTGAAAGATGCAGTGAGGATTCCGGTAATCGGCAACGGCGACATTCGCAGCCCAGAAGACGCGTGCGCAATGGTGGCCGCGACCGGATGTGATGCGGTGATGATCGGCAGAACAGCGCCTGCCAATCCGTGGATCTTCAGGCAGATTGGGCAATATTGTGAATGGCGCATCAGTTCCCTTGTAGGAACATCCCGTCTCGGCTGTCCGGCGGGGCAGAGCCCCGCGATTGCTGTCCCCAAAGCGTACGATGAGCCTTCCGAGGCCGACCGCTACGAAATGATCCGCACATACTTTCGAATGCTGATTGAGGAGGAGTTGCCCGATGCCACAGGTAAGATGAAGCAGTTCGCTTCATGGTTTACACACGGCGTTCCGGGCGGGGCGACGCTGCGGAAAGCCATCTACGACTCGAAGACCGCGCCGGACATCCTGACGCGGGTGGAGGAATTTTTCGAGGCGCGGCTGACTGCAACCGTCTTGGCATAAATTCAGGTTGCTTTCGCGACAATTTTCCCGCGTTCGTGCTTTTCCAAATACGTCCACGGAACATGCGGATCGTGGGTAAACATGGTCAGCCAATTCTCGGGAATGGCGCGAGCGTAATATCGCTTGCGGCTTTCGACGCTTTCGATCGGATAAAGATCAAACGCCATCACCCAGTTCAGATCGAGATGCGCTGAGGTCGGGATCAAGTCGGAGATGTAGCACGCGGTCTGGCCTTTACTTTCGATAATGATGCCCTGCAGATCTCGAGTATGTCCGGGAAAAACTTCGACCCGAACGCCCGGTACAACTTCCTGATTGCCCCGTAGCAATTTCATCTGGCCACTCTCGACCAGAGGATCATAATTCTCGGTGAAGTAGCTCACGCTATCACGCTGGTTTTGGTGCGCGTGTTTCCACTCGCCTTCCTGGGCGTAATAGATTGCCCGGGGGAACGTCGGCCTGATGACGCCGCTCTCCCGAATCGTATTCCAGCCGCAGTGGTCGAAGTGCAGGTGAGAGTTAATGACGATGTCGATCTGCTCGGGAGAAACACCGGCTTTGCTCAGATTGTCGAGTAACTCGGCGGGCTGGCCGAAAATCTGCGCCATCTTTTCCGGAAGTTTGTTTCCAATTCCAGTTTCAATCAGAATATTTTTGTCGCAGTTGCGCAACAGAACGGAATTAAGGCCGGTCGGGACAAGATTATTTTCGTCGGCCATCACTTTCCTGGACCAAAGCGCCTTGGGGATGACACCAAAGAAGGCGCCCCCGTCAAGGTGATAAATGCCGTCGGAAAGCGCGGTGAGTTCGAAGTCACCAATGGTTGCGCGTATTGGGTGATCAGATCGGGTCATCGGGCGATTTTAAATGACCGGATGATCCGGAGGCCGGCAGAAGAACCTTGCATGCTAAAATCGAGACATATCCACGATGTCTCCTGAAATAGAGCACCTGATCTCACTGCAAGGCACCGATCGCGAAATTCAGCGGTTGCGGGCCGAAATCGCCGAACTTCCCAAACGCGTCGCTGTCATCGAAGAGAAGCTGGCCGGGACCAAGGCCGCGCTGGAAAAGGCCAGAGCGACGGCCAAGGCTGACGAAGCCGCGAAGAAAAAGTACGAGTCCGCAATTACCGATTTGCGCGGCAAGATTTCAAAGTATCGCGACCAGTCGCTGGAAGTAAAAACTAACGACCAGTACAAAGCCCTGATGCACGAAATCCAGTTTGCGGAACAGGAAATTGGCGCAAACGAAGACAAGATTCTCGAGTTGATGTTGAACTCGGAAGCGCGCGAGAAACAAGTCAAAGCCGCGGAAGCCGAACTCAAAGAAGAAACGGCTGAAATCGAAAGAGAAAAGGCCTCTGCACGAGAGCGCACGGCGCAAGACGAAAAAGAATTGTCAGAGTGGACGGCAAAACGGGATAGCGCGCGCGGAGCGGTTGATGGAGACCTGTTGCGGCACTATGATCGCGTATCGAAATTCCGCGGAACAGGACTGGCAGAAGTTCGTGATCAGAAGTGTACTGGATGCTCGGTGATGATGCGGCCTCAGATCTATAACGAAGTGCGCGGCGGCAAGCTGATCTTTTGCGATTCCTGCCAGCGCATTCTCTATTACGATCCATCCAAAGAGGTTCCGGAAGAAGCTGCAGCCGAAAAGGTTTCGCGACGGCGGGCGCATCCCAAGATTGACGCCAGCCATGCCTGGTATTATCGCGCCGAGTTCGGCGACATTGGAGAGGTTTTTATTAACTTCTCTAATACCGACGGAATGGCGACCCGTCATGTGTACGACGCGGCTACCGGGCGCAAGATCGGAGACACTCTGGTGCGCGAAGGCGCCTATCGGCAGGCTTTTCCGGAAGACATCACTGACGCCATTCGCCTGAATGGCAACTGGAGCGATGACGAAGTCGAAGAGTGGGGCGAAGAGCTGCCCAGCGCCGTCCTTGACATTCTGCAACGCGACCTGCAGTTGGCGCGAGTGGAGATGGCCGCCCACCACGGAAAAGATGCCACGCATGCGCCCAGCAGCGTAGCCAGCTAGGATTTCCTCTCCACTTTCGGACGTATGCACCATTCTGGTGTACAATGCTTCCAATGGCGACATACAAAAAGGTTCGTCGAAGCATCAGCCTTCCGCTCGAAGTTGCCAAACAGGTGGATCGAATTGCTCAGCGACGACGACTCAGCGAAAACCGAGTGCTGCTGGAACTGATTGAAGAAGGAATTTCCGCTGCAAAGGAAAAAGAGAAGCAATTTTTTGAGCTTGCTCAGCGCTTCAGAATGGCCCAGGAGCCGGAGGAGATCAGCCGTTTAGGAGATGAAATGGGACGCTTCGTTTTCGGTGAGTAATGCCGAAGCTTGAACGCTGGCCCAAGATTCCGGCTTCTATACGCGTGCATTTGACTGAACGAATGCGCGACCGCAAAATCAGCGTTGAAGACATGAACCAATTGCGACTCTGGGTGGAATCGAGTCCCGAGGTCCCTTCGGGATGTTGGTATAAAGACTTTGGCACATTCAAGCTGTGTGGTGAGGGCAAGTTCCCCAAGACATTCCTGTTGTCAGGCCAATCTGCCGATGGTCAAAAGCTTTGAATGCACAGTCACAAAAGCTTGTCCCAAATGTCCCTAAACTTACCATCTCGCATCGCGGGGCGGAGCGGCTTCGGGCGGGTCATGTTTGGGTCTATCGATCCGACATCGTCGAGGCGAAAGATGTTTCTCCTGGGGCACTGGTTACGGTGCAAGAGGAGAGCGCTCGCCCTACACACTTCTCGGACAAGAACGCTCGACCCCCACAGCCTCCACGGAACTCCACACGCACACGAATTCTAGGCACCGCCCTCTACAGTTCGTCTTCGGAAATCGCCCTGCGAATGATCTCGCCAAAGCCCGTCGGCGACATCGAGCAACTTGTGCGCGAGCGGATTCGGGCAGCGGTTGCTTATCGCCAACGCTTTGTGCACGACACGAATGCGTATCGAGTCGTTTTCAGTGAAGGCGATTTTCTGCCCGGCTTGATCGTGGATCGCTACAACGACATGCTTTCTCTGCAGGTGCTCACGCAAGCGATGGATTCCGAAGCGATGCGGCGGATTGTGGTCTCGGAGTTACAGGAGACGTTTCAGCCCAGGGTGATTTTCGAGCGGGTGGACGCCAGGGTGAGGAAGCTGGAACAGTTGACAGACAAAGACAGTGGAATTCTGTTCGCGCGGAAAGCTGAAGGTTTCCCCCAGTCTGGAGAGCCGTTCCCCCAGCCTCCTGAGCTCAACGACCAAACCACTACGGAATTTCAGATGAACGGAGTGCGATTCTTATACAACGCTCTCGGCGGACAGAAAACAGGTGCCTTTCTCGATCAGCGGGAAAATTACGCGGCGGCGGCCCAATATGCCCGCGGCGAGGCGCTCGACGTTTTCTGTTATCAGGGTGGCTTTGCGCTTCACCTGGCGCGAAACTGCGGTAAGGTCACCGGCGTGGACAGCTCGCGTCCGGCGCTTGAAGCGGCCGAGCAGAATGCAGCGCTCAATCGGCGCGAGATCGAATGGATTGAAGCCAACGCCTTTGATTTGCTGCGGGACTACTCAGACGCCGGGCAAAAATACGACGCAATCGTCCTCGACCCGCCGGCGTTTGCCAAATCCAAGCGTGATCTGCCCACCGCTCTGCGTGGCTACAAGGAACTGAATCTGCGGGCGTTAAAGATGCTGAAGCCGGACGGAATTTTGGTTTCCTGCTCCTGTTCCTATCACGTGGGCAACGCGGAATTGCTGGACACGGTGGCGGCGGCGGCCGTCGATTCGCACAGAATTATTCGGATCCTGGAAAACCGTGGCCAAGCGAAAGATCATCCGAACGTGCTGGGAATCCCTGAAACCAGTTACTTGAAGTGTATTATATTGCATGTAAGTTGAAGCAATATAAGCAAATACATTACTTGACAATAACACACTCATATTTTATGCTTGGTTTGTGATAAGCATGTTGCTATACCGCAACCAAGCTCTTAAAACATCAACATTTAGAGATTTCGCTCAAGGAGGATTGTTATGACTGTTCTTACTCGCTGGGATCCTTTTCGAGAATTCAGCACATTGCAGGATCGGATGAACCGCTTGTTCCGCGACAACTACGGAGACGGCAGGGACGAGGCGCTGACCACTTCCAGTTTCGCGCCACCGGTTGACGTTTACGAAGATGAGCACAACATTATTTTGAAGATTGAAGTGCCGGGAATCGACGAAAAGGACATTGATGTCCGGGTGGAAAACCAGACATTGACCGTGCATGGAGAGCGCAAGTTCGAAAAAGAAGAAAAAGAAGAGAACTTCCGCCGGGTTGAGCGGCAATATGGCAGCTTCACCCGCTCGTTTACCTTGCCCACCACGGTTGATGCGGAAAGCATCCAAGCCAACTATGACAAGGGAATATTAAAGATCCAGCTGGCTAAGAAAGCCGAGGCAAAGCCGAAACAGATTAAGGTGAACGTCGGCAGCACAAGCGGCAAGTCGCTGGAAGGCAAAGAAGTAAAAAGCACGAGCCGCGCAGCTTAAGTTGGCTTAAACGGTTACACATGCACCTTTGGAAACTTAAGTTGAGGCGGGCGATCTTGCCCGCCTCTTACTTTGTCGCCGGCTAGAGCTCTTAAACCGAAGCTCTTAAGGGACAGTGCCTAATAAAACGTAAATGACGGGGTGAGGAAGGAAGGATAGTTCCGTGGCAATTCGTTGGGATAAATTCACCGTAAAGGCGCAGGAAGCAGTGCAACGGGCGAACGAACTCGCGTCCGAACACGGTAATCCTGAACTGATGCCGCTGCACGTGCTGGCGGCATTAATCGAGGACCGCGAAGGCATCGTTCCGCCTATCCTCGAAAAGATTGGAATCGGCCCGCAGGCGGTTTTGACTGAAATCTACCAGGCTATTCAGCGCCTGCCCAAAGTGTCTGGCGCGTCTACGCAGGCGGCGCTCTCTCAGGCTTCGAACCAACTTTTTGATCGCGCCTTCAAAGAGGCTGACAATTTCAAAGATGAGTATGTCTCGACCGAGCACCTGCTGCTCGCAACGACAGAGCTGAAGCGCGATCCCGCGCAGGAGATTCTGGTGCGCCATGGCGCGACCCATGACGCCATCCTGAAGGCGTTAACAGCCGTTCGAGGCTCACAGCGAATTACTGACCAGAATCCCGAAGCAAAGTACCAGGCGTTGGAGCGTTACGCAAAAGATCTGACCGAACTGGCGCGGCGCGGCAAGCTCGATCCGGTAATCGGGCGCGATGAAGAGATCCGGCGAGTAGTGCAGGTGCTCTCGCGCCGGACGAAGAATAATCCGGTACTGATTGGCGAGCCTGGCGTGGGTAAAACCGCCATCGTCGAAGGCCTGGCACAGCGGATTATTTCCGGTGACGTTCCCGAGATTCTTAAGAACAAGCGTGTGGTAGCGCTCGATCTCGGCTCGATGCTGGCCGGCGCGAAGTATCGTGGTGAGTTTGAAGACCGGCTCAAAGCTGTTTTAAAAGAAATTGAAGACTCGCAGGGGAAGATTGTTCTGTT
The DNA here is from genome assembly GCA_035493765.1 of Terriglobales bacterium. GTDB lineage: Bacteria > Acidobacteriota > Terriglobia > Terriglobales > Acidobacteriaceae > Gp1-AA145. The sequence continues at coordinate 27,539 of DATJHT010000154.1, read as the reverse complement.
CATCGATGAGTTGCATACGCTAGTGGGCGCCGGAGCGGCGGAAGGCGCAATCGACGCTTCCAACATGCTGAAACCGCCGCTGGCCCGCGGCGAACTGCGGGCGATCGGCGCGACCACTCTAGCTGAATATCGAAAATATATTGAGAAAGATGCGGCACTCGAACGGCGGTTCCAGATTGTTTTCGTAGGCGAACCCAATGTCGAAGATACGATTGCCATTCTGCGCGGCCTGAAAGAACGTTACGAAGTGCATCATGGTGTGCGGATCAAAGACTCGGCGATCGTGGCCGCCGCAACGCTGTCGCACCGCTATATCTCCGACCGATTCTTGCCGGATAAAGCGATCGATCTCATCGACGAAGCGGCAGCATCTTTGCGCATACAGATCGATTCAATGCCCACGGACATCGACCAGTTGGAGCGACGGGCGACCCAACTCGAAATCGAAAAGCAGGCGCTGAAAAAGGAAGAGGACCAGAATTCAAAAGAGCGGCTGGCAGCGATCGACAAAGAACTGGCAGGGATTCGTGAAAAATCCAATGCGCTCAAGGCGCGGTGGAAGCAGGAGAAGGACCTTATCTCCCAGCAGCGGCAGCTGAAGGAACGGATTGAGCAACTGAAGATCGAGGAGCAGGCTGCGGAAAGGAAGGGAGACCTGCAGCGGGTGGCGGAAATACGCTACAGCCTGATTCGCCAAGCCGAAGAGGACCTGGCCAAGGTTAGCGCGCAACTGGAGAGTTCCAGCGGGCAGCGAATGCTGAAAGAGGAAGTGGACGAAGAAGATGTTGCCAAGATCGTTTCCAAATGGACGGGCATTCCGGTTTCGAAGATGCTGGAAGGCGAAGTCAAGAAACTGGTCACCATGGAAGACCGGCTCCGTCAGCGGGTGGTCGGGCAGGATGTTGCACTCGAACGTGTTTCTAATGCGATTCGGCGATCGCGCGCCGGCCTGAGCGATCCCAAGCGGCCGATAGGGTCGTTCATTTTTCTCGGACCAACCGGCGTCGGTAAAACCGAGCTGGCCCGCGCGTTAGCTGAATTTCTGTTTGATGACGAGCACGCGCTGGTGCGAATTGATATGTCCGAGTACATGGAGCGGCATGCGGTTTCACGATTGATCGGTGCACCTCCTGGATACGTCGGCTACGAGGAAGGTGGGCAACTGACGGAGCAAGTCCGGCGGCGTCCGTATTCGGTTGTTCTCTTCGACGAAATTGAAAAGGCACATCAGGACGTCTTCAACGTCTTGCTGCAGATCATGGATGATGGGCGCCTGACCGATGGACAAGGCCGGGTGGTCGATTTTAAAAATACGATCATCATCATGACTTCCAATATTGGCTCAACCTATCTGCAGGCTGAGAACATGCGCTCAACCGATGACTTTGCCCGCGCCACCGAGCTTGTGATGACCGCTCTGCACGGGCACTTCAAGCCGGAGTTTCTGAACCGTGTGGACGACATCATTGTGTTCACACCGCTCGGAAGAGAACAGTTGGCAAAAATCATTGAGTTACGACTCGAGGATTTACGCCGCTTGCTCGCGGAACGGAAGATATCGATCGAACTCACCGACGCTGCCAAGGAACTGATCTTTACCGAAGGTTTCGATCCCAACTTCGGAGCGCGCCCGCTCAAGCGAGCGATCCAGAAGTTAATTCAGGATCCTCTAGCACTAAAGATACTGGATGGTGAAGTGCTCCATGGCGACCACATTGTGGTGGATGAAGAAGGTGGAAAAATACTATTTAAGACGTCCCGAACCGCAAGAAAGCCGGTGACGGCACAACACTGAAATCCTACTTCAGCGCATTGCGCAGGCCTGGAACCCAACCGCTCTGCATTTCAGGATGCACGGTCGTGGCTTGCGTGAGCGCCTGCTCGAACGCCTGACGAGCTTCGTTCGGGTGATTACTCTTCACGAGCAGTCCGCCCAGTGCGGCCTGTGTCTGCACCGAATCCGGAGCGAGGGCAACTGCAATCTGCGCTTCTGAGAGCGCCTCATCCAGATGTCCACTTTGCTCGAGCAACCGCGTGTGAGTCACATGGTTCAGGGCAGAGGCCAGAGGGATCTCGAAGTGTCCGTCAAAGACAAAGACGCCATGCTCGATAACAGCCGTTGGCGAGAGGCGCTGAAACTGATCGTAGGGATTCAATGGACCTGGGCCAAATTCGTACCCGGAAAGGACGCCTGCGCTGATCAACACCGGACCGTCAATACTTGCGGGCACCTCGATTGAAGGCTGCAACCACACGGTAGCAATGGTCGTAAGCGGTTTGCAAGGAATTCCGTAGTACTGCGGGTCAGCAACAACTCCGGCGAAGTAGGCGAACCAGCAGTTCTTTATATGTCGTCGATCGAGATAGGTCTTCACCGACTTCAGCTGCTGGCCCCAATCTACATTGGAGTCGCTCAGATATTTGTAAGTATTCGAGGGACCACCCCACAACTCGTTCGCATAAGGGATGTAAGTGGGAAACGCGCGCAGAGATGAAACGACACCACACGCCAAGACGAGCCCGACGATCCACTCCCAGCGACGGCGATGAAAAGCAAACTGGGCTGCCGCCCACCCGGCTAGAACCATGAGAAAGGGATAGATCGGCAAAATGTGACGCACGCCAATGTTCATGCCGGACGAAATCGCGACCGCGAAATAGATCGCAGGCGGCATCGTCATGAACCAGAGCTCACGCCTGTGTTTTGCTCCGCGCAGGACGATCGCAAAAGGCAACATCAGCAAAAACATTATGAGCGTAATGGTGCTTTTTATAAGGAACGCCGCGGGAAAATAGAACCATTGCCCATGTGGATAGACCTTGCCAAATAGATAGGTATGACTGAATCCGGCGGTGATGCCAACGTCGGCAAGCCCATACAGGTATGACTCAGGAAGCAAACGCCAGCGGACGAAGTCGGTGATCAAAGCTTTCTGCAACTGTGAATTCAAACGCGCCGAGTAATCGACCACGCGAGCTTCGGCGTCAACTCCTAGCCTGGGGTGAAAGTGAAAACCATACGACGCCCATAAGATGAAAACAGCAATCAGAACGACAGCGACAAGTGCCCCCGCCAGGCGAGCCATGTTAACTGGCCGGCGAGCTCTCGAAGATGCGGTTGACCGTGGCATGCGCGACAGCTCATAAATAGCAAGCGCGATCAGGATGGGAAAAATCAGGATTCCCGAATGCTTGGCCGCGAGCGAAAGGCCTGCCGCCAATCCGACGAGCGAAAGCCTGGCGACGGACGGCTTTGTCAGATAACGATAAAACGCATACACCGTTGCAAACAGGAAACAGCTAAGCCCCATATCGGTGGTGACGAGAGCGCCGTGGGCCAGGATGTTGGGCTCAAATGCGAAAACAGTGAGCGCCAGGATTGCAGGTAAGAAGCCAAACATTTCCCGTGCTGCCAGAAAAACCAAAACGGCCAGCGCCAACGTCAGCAGCGCAGCTGTAATGCGCGTACGGAGCAGTATTTTTTCCGCATCGTTCGAATACACGAATTGTTTGGCGCCGATGAAATCCTCTTCTTTGGAAAAGATCCTTTCGCGTGGTGGAGCTTTCAGTGTCATCGAAAGCAGTGGCAGAGCAGCGAGCAGTTTTACAAACGGTGGGTGCTCGGGATTGACCGCGAAGTCGCCTCGCGTCCAGTAACTGTAGCCAGCGAAGATGTGGCAGGCTTCGTCCCAGGTTTGGGTTTCATGCTGTATTGAGAGCCAGAGTTCCGCAGCAAGGGTAAACAGAAGAAAAGCCACCGCACTGATGGCAAGGCTTTTGCGCGTACTGGCAGACAATCTCACGTTGTCGCGGAAGTGTACTGAGAATGGACGGATGTGTCCAGAACGGGTGAGCGCTAAACCTGTTTTGTTGCTGTGGGAGCGGCCGCAGGTTCCTCGATCTCAACCCACGATCCGCATCGCTCCGAGCCTACGAAAAGTCGAGGATAGAAAAATCTATTTCGCTTCGAGTGGTTCGATCACAACGAACTTGCCCATCGAGCCGCGATCCTTGAAGACAATCTTTCCGCTGATCTTGGCGAACAAAGTATCGTCCTTGCCGCGTCCGACATTAAGGCCAGGCTTGACACGCGTACCCCGCTGGCGAACGATGATGGTTCCTCCGGGGACGATCTGTCCGCCGAATGCCTTGAATCCAAGACGCTGCGCATTGGAATCGCGCCCGTTACGTGAACTGCCTAATCCTTTTTTATGTGCCATAGATTCAGCTCCTAGCTGTTAGCTTCTAGCCCTTAGCGAGCGCGCGGTCCTGGTTACTTCTTTTTTCCCGGACTCTTTTTGGCCGCAGTCTTTTTTGGCGCGGCTTTCTTTTTCGCGGCTGGCTTGGCCGCTTTCGCCTCGGCCTTCGGCGTCTGTTCAGAAACCGGCGCAGCCTTCTTCGGCTTCGGTTCTTTCTTTGGACGTTCGGGCGCGGTGAACTTCTGGCCGTCGAATGCGATCTCTGTTATGCGCACGGAACTGAACGGCTGGCGGTGCCCCGCGAGCTTCTTGTATTGTTTTTTGCGCTTGTAGTGAAAAACGATGATTTTTTTGGCGCGATCATCGCCGAGTACTTCGCCGGTCACCAGAGCGCCCGACTGAGGGCGCACGATCTCTCCGGCGTTGGCCGAGACCGCCAAAACGTCACCAAATTCAACTTTGCCGTTCTTGTCCCCCGTCTGTGTTTCCAGGCGGAGTACGTCACCGGGCGCCACCCGATATTGTTTGCCACCAGCGCGGATCACCGCGTACATAGTTTTCTCTCCGTTGTCCGCGGATCGCACATTAGTGTGAGCAGGTTTCTGACCCGCCAAGCCGCAGGACTTTCCGTAACCTTAATGACTTCTGAACTTGATTCTTTGCGCTTGCTGTTTCCCGCGCGGTGCTTTCGGCAACGATTGCGGACGGCCGCAGGTTATCGTGGTTTCCAGCGTTTTCCTACGACGCCAGAATAGAAGACGGCCGCAAGTACAGGCAAACTCAGCTATTTTAGCGTGAGCGGAAGAAGACGGTCAAACAGAAACCCAGAAAGGTGGTTGGGAGCCACTCTCACTCGAAGATCTTGGAATGACTTGCGCTTGTTGATTTAAATCAGGCGGCCACATCACCTGACTTTAACGCCTCTGGCCCATTGGTTCTGGCCCATGTGTATTGGATTCTGTGAATCACGGTGATGGTGGAGAGAACTGCAATTGCCCAGAGAACCGGGGCCATGCGGTTGAAGAGCGCGCCGATGATTACCAAAACGAGCCGCTCCGGACGTTCCATGAAACCGACACGACAAGATCCAATCAGAGATTCGGCACGAGCGCGGCTGTAGCTGACCATGATGGCGCTGACGATCACGTAAGCAGTCAGAACGATGTAGAAAAAGCGGCCGGCACGAGCGTAAAACACCAGCAAGCCGAAAAACTGCGAAGCATCGCTGTAGCGGTCCACGACCGAGTCGAAAAACGCGCCGAAACGGGTTACCCGGTTTTGCGCGCGCGCGACTTCACCGTCCACCAAGTCAAAGAAACCCGAGCCGATGATGATGAGGCCGGCATAGACGAACATTCGTCGCTGGTTGTCGGAGTTGGCGTAACCGAAGAAGAATGCAGCCCAGGCGTTTACCACCAGCCCCATGAAAGTGAGAACGTTGGGGTTGATGCGGGTCAAGGCGAGCCAGCGAACGATGGTTCGAAGTAAAACCGCGCAGGCGCGCCCAAATGCGCTGGTCCACGTCATGGGCATCTTGATTCGATCCGATCCCGAAAGTGCACCGCGAAGTGCCTTTGCCTCCAACCCACGGTCATTCGGCCGCAGCCACGTCGTGAATGGTGCTCAAGGTCAGAATCTCGAGTTCACGCTTTCCATTCGGAGTCACCACTACAGCTGTGTCGCCAACTTTCTTATTCAGGAGAGAACGGCCGATGGGCGAAGTAGTTGAAATCTTTCCCGCCGCGACATCCGACTCCTCACTGGTGACGAGGTTATATTCAACTTCCTCCTCTTTGGTGCTGTCGTAAACCTTCACGGTCGAGCCCAGGCCGACACGGTCCTTGGGGATGTTGTTCATGTTGACCATGGAGAGGTCAGCTAACCGTTTGCCTAGCTGGCGCACCCGCGCTTTAACGAACTCCTGGCGCTGCTTGGCCATATGATATTCGGCGTTTTCGCTGAGATCACCGAGAGCAGCGGCTTTCTTGATCTCTTTTGGCAATTCATGGACCAGTTCGTGCTCGAGGGCGTTGATTTCGTCTTGTAACTTTCTTCGAATCTGCTCGGTCATGCTGGGTCGAATTATAAACCGAATGACGGGAGAGGCTTGGCTGTCACTAAAGAATTGGGGCGAAGGAAACGAATAAGCTCGTGAATTCCGACTCTGGATTGGAAATATGTCCCAACACCGCATAAGTGCATGAAAATACAAAGTCGGCTCGCGGGGAAATTGTGCAAACGCTGCCCGATCAGGTAGTATTAGGTGTGTTGTCTCGCGGCGGTGGGCTGTTCCCAGTATGAGCAGCAACGGAAACGGCGATTTCCACATTGGTGACCGGGTGGTTTATCCGAATCATGGAGTGGGAGTCATTGAGCAAATCGGAAGCCGCACGCTTGGCGCCCAAGCCGAGCGTTATTACCTGCTAAACATAAAATCCAGCAATCTTAAAGTTACGGTCCCGTTTCACAGCGTGGGAGCAGTCGGCCTGCGCCGAGTCGTCCGCAACGGCGAGATTAAGAAGATTCTTGATTTCCTCTCGGATGGCGGAGGCGAGAGCGCCGCTGACTGGAAAGACCGTTTCAAAGAGAACTCTGACCGGATGCGCACCGGTTCCCTGCTGGAAGTTGCCGCAGTATTAAAGAACCTCCTTGTTCTTAAGGAATCGAAGAGCCTGTCATTCCGCGAAAAGAAGATGCTGGAGCGAGCGCGCTATTTGTTAGTTAGCGAACTCGCGCTGGCGCGTAATTGTGAAGAGGCGCAGATCGAAATTCTGCTGAATGAGACCTTGGCAAAGACCAACCTGAGATTTCCTGAAGCCGGCGAATTGGAAGCTTAGCGGTTCCCATTTGCATGGGCGCCGTTGTCCATGGGCCCTTCTTCTCCCAGCCACACCCCGAATGGTTTCAACGTTGCTATGTTGTCAAAAACAATCTTCATGGCAGCGGTAATCGGAACCGCCAGCACCAATCCAACTGCTCCCCACAGCCAAGCCCAGAAAAGCAGTGCGATGGTGACAGCCAACGGATTCAGGCGCAAGCGACTGCCCAGCAATTTGGGATAAAGAATGTTCATTGCCGTCAGGTGCAGAGTAAATACGGCCAGGAAAATCCAGCCTACTCCAGCGAGACTGAGCTTCCCAAGCCCGAGGAAAAGCGGGGGCAAGACCGCCAGGACAGCGCCGAAATAAGGCACCAGGCTGAGAATCCCGCTTAGCAGTCCCGCGAAATACGAAAACGGGATGCCCAGCAGAGCAAAAACGAGCACGCTGATGCCCCCGATAAGGAGCGCGATCATCAGATTGCCGAGAATAAAATTCCGAACCATGGCCGAAATCATGCCCAAGGTGGTGTAAGCCTCTCGACGCCGCTCCAGGGGAAAGAGTCCAACCGTGGCGTTACGAGCATGCTCCTGCCATGTGAGCATGAAAAAAACCAGGACTGGTACAAAGGACGCGGTAAGAAGCCCCTCACTCACTGAGCCGAAACCGCGGGTCAATAGGTCTGTCCAATTCGTAGTTTCATGAACTTTGATTTCGCCTTTCTCTTCGAATTGACCTATTGCCTCCAGGCTTTGAGTCCGGTGGAGAACATCGGCGACTTTGGCGTGCAGCCTTTGTGAGTATTTCGGAAGTTCGTGCAGAAAATCGGTTGCTTTGTTCAGCCCCAAATAGCTAATGCCGCCAATCACGGTGATCAAAAGAAAGACGGCAAAGAGCGCAGCTACCCATTGCGGCACTTTCAGCTTGGCTAAGGCTGTGACAATGGGCGCAAGAACGAAGGCCAGCAAGATCGAGACGAGAATCGTTACCAGAAGCTGCTCGGCGAAGTAACACATGGCAAAAATCGTGCCCAGTCCCATGGCTGTCAAGGCCCAGTCTTTGCGACGAGGGCGGGGGCGATCAACAGCCACCTCGGGAGGCGGCAGGTTAGGAGCGGTGGACTGCAGTTCCGGGGGACGTTTCTCGCCGATGTTGGTGACTGAATGGGCCATATAATCCGAAAATGGTCTCCAGCGACGGAATTAATAATCTCCGATCCAGAGTCTTGGGCTTAGATGTTGGTTCGAGGACTATCGGTATGGCTGTTTCTGATCCATTGGGGATAACTGCCCAGGGACTCCCCACTCTCCGGCGGACGAACAAACGAGGCGACTTCGAGCGACTGGCCAGCGTGCTTCGGGAATACTCGGTTTCAGAGATTGTCGTCGGATACCCTTTGCGCCTCAGTGGAGCTGAGGGAACTCAGTCCGAGAAAATGCAGCTTTTTGCTGAAGAGCTGCGCAAGAAATTCAAGCTACCGGTACATCTGTGGGATGAACGGCTGACTTCGAGCCAGGCAAATCGCATTCTGCGGGATGCAGATCTGTCTATAAAGAAGCGCGGCGAGGCAGTGGACCGTATGGCGGCGGTACTCATCCTTCAAAGCTGGATGGAAGCCAGGGACGGACAGCGTTAATCCCATTTTCGTAAAGACAGCAAATGGCAGCGCCCGAAAACGTTCTACTCGGTCTGCATGGCTTCGATCATCTGGAATAACTGGCTGGTGTCGGTTACTTCGACAAACGGACGCGATGGATTGCGGCTGCTCACGATGTAAATCGTCGGAGTGTGTCCGATTTTCAACTGATTGCCGAGGTCTTTGTCGGCGTTGACCTGGGCGGCAAACTTACCCTGCGGATCAATCACAAAAGGCAGATCAACCTTGTGGTCGGCGGCGAATTTCTGAGCGAACGTCTGAAGATTGTCGGGAAGAATTTCCGGCTGGTGCTGGAAAATGTAGTCCCGAAATTGGTCTCCCAGTTCTTTGGAGCGGCTGTCGAAATAGCGTGCCATGATCGCGGCCTTATATGACCAGTTGTGCATGGGTAAGGGAAAGTCGTGTCGAACCAGGGGAATCTTGTGTGCCTTGGCCGCCTGCTCTTCCAGAGGCGAATCCACCCGGCACTTCGGACACTGCAAATCCTCGAAAACAACGATGGCAGTCGTAGCGCCCTTGGGCGGACGAAGAACAGAGGGATCCTGCGCCAGCGCAAGAGAACTCAAAAGCAACGAGCCAATAAAAAGCAGATTCTGAACCATAGAGATTTGGATGCGGGCAGCTGCCCTGAAATATGGTAACTGAAGTGGGCGGTTTAGCGGAATATAGCCTCTACAGCAGACGTAACTGGCAACGCTCCAGCGCGAGTAGCTTTTCTTTGATCGGCAAGCCACCGCCGTATCCTGTCAGTTTGCCATTCGACCCAATCACGCGGTGGCAGGGGATGACGATGGGAATGGGATTCGATCCATTGGCCAGACCGACCGCCCGGCTGGCATTTGGATTTCCGATGCGCTTTGCCAGTTCGCCATAGGAGATGGTCTCGCCGTAAGGAATTCGGCAAAGCTCGCCCCAGACCCTCTGCTGAAAGACCGTGCCTTGCGGGGCCAAGGCCAGGTCAAAGCTGTCGAGCTCTCCAGCGAAGTAGGCGCGCAATTGGCGGATGGTCTCCTGAAGCGGAGATGCATCTTCCCGCCATTCAGAGTCGGGAGCTGCCGGACGCCCGTTCTTAGAAAATAAAATTGATTGCAATCCGGAGTGGCTTGAGGTGAGAAGGAGGATCCCAATCGATGTTTCCAGGTAGGTGTAACTAATCGCGCCAGAGTCGGATTTTGCCTGGCGCAAAGAACCCCTTCTGGAAGCTGTGGCACTGCTAAACATCTTGATTTCCTGGCGTCAACCGCCAGTCTACACCCGTAAGTTTCCCTATGAAACGCCGAACGAAGCAACGGCAGCGTCGGTGTCCGTGAAGACCTCGAACAAGTTCAGCAGGCCCACGAGCTTCAACGTCTGGACCACAAATTTAGAAGGATTGACGAGCTTAAGCGATCCCCCGCCCTGCTTGGTCGAGGTCAGGAAACGGCTAAAGAGTCCGATACCGCTGGAGTCCACCGTTTGGAGTTCACCTAGATCGAAGACTAAACGATTTTCCCCGCTACCCAGCAGGTCCTCGATGGTGGCGCGCAGGCGGTCAACCGGTTCGCCGAGATTCAGCCGGCCGCGGAGTTTAACAACCTTAACCTGCCCTTGACTGCGAACGTCGATATCCACCCGGCCCCCTATTCGCCAAATGCGGCGGCTAGCAATGCGTTGACAGTCGAATGCCTGTTTGCTAGAGTCACTCAACTTAGAAGAAGCCCTTTGAATTTGCAAGAGGGATGCGCCAGGCTTCTGAGTTTGCAGTAATTGATAGTCACTTCGGGGCCAATGCCATGGCAACCCAGGGTTCGGCAGTGGCGGTAGATATTTCCGCCTTTTCGGCCCAATTATTCGAGCAACGGGAGGTCTTCCCGCGGGCCCGTATTGCGGCCCAAGCCGTCGCTGACTTCCTTCCCGGAAGCGCGGTTACCATTTATTTGCTTGCCAATTCAGATGACGGACAAGTCTGGGTCCCGCAATCCACGGTCGGCGACGTGTCCATTCCGGATGCATCGGCTTCGACAGGCGACGGGACACTCGGCATCCTCGCCGAAAAAGGCGACGCCCTGGTCTTCTCAGGCAAGGAACTGGCACGCGAACATTACGCACACCTGCACACGCGCCGAACGCTCACATCACTCGCATATCTGCCGCTGAGAAACCAGGCTGAGCTTTTTGGTGCGATCGAGATCGTAAGTTTTGAAGGCGAGTTGACTGAAGGTAATCTCTCGGCGCTGCAGCCAATGGCTGAGGTCACCGCAGGAGCGCTGGCAAACGCCGCCGGCTACGAGCAGGAACGCAACAGCACACTCGCATCGATCACCCGAATCACCCAACTTTACGATCTGGAAAAAGTGTTTGGATCTACCCTGGAACTGGATCAGCTTTTGCCGATCATTGCTTCCAAATTCCGCGAAGTTCTGGAATGTCAGGCAGTGAACGTGTGGCTATTGCAAGGCGATGAATCACTGGAACTGATGCAGCAATCGGGAGTCGATCCGACAGTCGCTGAAGGCATGACGCAGAAACCCGGCGAGGGCGTCGCGGGCGATGTTTCCGACGACGGCGAGGCGGTGCTGATTGAATCGCCGGACGACGAACGACTGGTCCGGCGAAACGAAGGAGTGGAAGAAGGGGCAATTTTTTCACTGATGGTAGCGCCGCTCATCGACAAGGGCGCACTGGTGGGAGTGGTTGAAGCTGCGAACCGGCTGGACGGCGCGGCATTTGATGAAGACGAACTTTTTGCACTGACGACTCTCACCGAAACCGCCGTCGGCGCACTCCACAATGCCAGCTTGCTCATGGCCGAACGCAAGGTGGAGATTCTGGAAGCGCTGGTGAAAACCAGCGGTGAAATTACTTCCACGCTGGATCTGGATCGAGTACTGCAAGCCATTGTGAACGGGCCTTCGTCGGTGATTGCGTATGAGCGGGCGGGCATTGCACTGGATGAACGCGGCGGCATTGATCTGAAGGCAGTCTCCGGTGTTACTCAACTCAATATTGACGACCCACAATATCGGGGGCTGCGCGACATCCTCCGCTGGGGCGTGGTTCTGAAAGAACCGCTCTTAGTGACGCAGCGGGGAGAAGAAATTGACTCCGACCGCGAAGAGACGCGCGCCAAGTTTCGCCAGTACTTCAGCGAGACCGGAATGCGGGCCTGCCAGATTGTTCCCCTGATCGATGAGGAAGGCCGAGTAGGCATTCTCGGCTTTGAGAGCAGCGATCCGGATTTCCTGTCGGAAGCGCACCTGGAGATGATAAAGGTGCTCGCCAGTCAGGCCACCGTGGCGCTGCGCAACGCGTCGTTATACAAAGAAGTGCCGTTCATCGGCGTGTTGCAGCCGCTGGTTGAGAGAAAAAAGCGGTTCATGGCGCTCGAAAAGCATCGCCGGGCTGCGCTCGTAGCTGGGGCCGCAGCGGCGGTTTTGTTCCTTCTTGCTTTTCCCTTACCCCTGCGAGTGGATGGGACCGCCGTGGTCGCCCCTGCGCACATGGCACATATTGGGGCCGAATTCGAGGGCGTAATCAAGGAGGTGGATGTCCGCGAGGGTGACCGTGTAGCAAAAGGCGGGATCGTCGCCAAACTCGAAGACTGGCCGTACCGGTCGGCCTTGGCATCGGCACAGGCGAAATATGAAACCGCGCGGGCACAGATGGATCGCGCGCTGGCGAATAATGATGGCACCGAAGCTGGTATTCAACGCGCGCAGGCTGATTTTTGGAAATCAGAGGTCGCGCGCGCGCAGGAGCGGCTGGACAAGACCATCATTCGTTCGCCAATCAACGGCGTGGTGGCGACACCGCAAATCGAAAACTTCACGGGCCACAAACTGAAAGACGGCGAGAGTTTCGCCGACGTCGTGGACAATTCGCAGGCACTGGTGGATGTTGCGGTTGATGAGGGCGACATCGGCCTAATGCGCACCGGGGAAAAGGCCAGACTCAAGCTTGAAGGATTTCCGGAGCGGACGTTTCAAGGCGAGGTGGCGGTGGTAAGTCCGCAAGGCATTTTGCAGAATGCCGAGCCGGTGTTTTATGCCCGAGTGCGCATCGAGAATCCCGATGGAATGCTGCGCGCCGGCATGCAGGGCCGCGGAAAGATCACCACAGGATGGCGGTCGGCGGGAGTAGTCTTTTTCCGTCGCATCGGAATGTGGATGTGGACCAAGCTGTGGAATTGGTTCGGATGGTAACGATTGAGGAGTGGCTTCCATGATTTGCAGGGTCAAGACAGTACTGTTGCTGGTCTGCATGGCAATTTGTGTTGCGTGCAGTAGTTCCACGGCCGCGCCTCCGGCTACGGTCTCTGCGGCTGAAGCTGCCCCCGTGTCACAGCCTGTTTCCGGTGTAACCGCTTCCGCGAAGGAGTCCGAATTTCTGGCGTCCGGACCGATTGTTGTTGAGGACCAGGTAGATGTGGCGGCTCAACGTGACGGGGTCATTGCAAAAGTGCTGGCCGAGCCCGGAACGCTGGTAAAGAAGGGACAGCTTCTTGCCGCGCTCGATGACCGTCAGATATCCGCAGAGCTCGAAGCCGCGCGTGCCAAGACACGCAGTACAGAGGATGATTTAAGGAACTGGGAAGCAGAGGCCAAGGTCCTCGATGTCGATTACGCGCGCGCAGAGAAGATGTGGGAGGCGCAGATCATTCCGAAGGAACAGCTGGAACATGCGAAATTTAAGGCCGAGTCTGATCAGTGGGATGTGAAGCGCGTTTCCGAGTTGTTGGTCAACGCCAAACAAACCGAGCGCTCACTTGAGCTTGAACTGGAGAAAACGCAGATCACAGCTCCGTTCAGCGGCGTGGTCGCGCGCCGGTACATCCGGGTCGGGCAATCCGTGGTCAAAAACGACCGTTTGTTCTGGGTTACAGCGGTTGCACCCTTACGTGTGCGGGTAACCTTACCGGAAAAGTTCATGGGGCGCATCAAGCCCGGCGCCGCGTTGGTCGTCACCTCGGCTGAAGCCGGCGACTCCGCGAAAAAATACCGCGCCAGGGTCATTCAGGTCAGCCCCGTGGTTGATCCATCGAGCGACACCATTGAAATCCTGGGCGAATTGAATGGCGATACGTCAGGCCTGCGTCCTGGTATGCGCGCCGATGTCCACTTCCCTGTCGCGCCATGAATATTGTCCGCGCCTTAGACGTCGCGCTGCCGGAGATGCCGGAGCAAGTAGTCCGGCGCACACCTCCCAGACTCGACCCGCACGTCATTTCCAAAGAGCACATCGAACAAGGACAGCAGGTCGTCCTTGTGAAAATGCCGGGCACAGACCTGGTGTTCCGCTTTGCCCCCATTCAATGGAAGCTGGTGCAACTGTTCGACGGCAAGCGGTCTTTTTCGGAAATTGCAACGCAGTTCCAGGCAAACACCGGCACCACCGTTTCCGAAGATGACGTTCAGGAACTCGCCAGCTTCCTCCAGACTGATACCCAGTTGCTATACAAAACATCGATCGAACGCAACATCACATTGCAGCAGGAATTGCGGAGTTCCAGAAGCAAGCGCAAGAAATCACACGGCCTCGACTTTTCCGACATCATTATTAAGACATGGGATAACGCCGACGATTACATCAGCTGGCTTTATCCGCGATTGCGATTCCTGTTTACGCCGTGGTTCGTGTGGACGAGCATCGCGATGTTCGTTTTGATGGGATGGATGTGGTGGGACCGTTTCGGCGAGGTCTGGAACGACAGTTTTGCGTTTTACAACTTCACCCAAAAATCGGGGACAGACCTGCTGGAGTTCTGGTTTCTGTTCGGCGCAATGGCGGCAATTCACGAAACCGCGCACGGATTGGTGGGCAAGCACTTCGGCGCCACCATCGAGAAGATGGGGTTCTCCCTGATGTATTTCGCGCCTAGTTTTTTCTGCGATGCGACCCAGGTCTGGGTGGTTGGAGGCAAGTGGGCGCGCATTGCAACGTCAATTGCGGGGATCTGGCTCGATCTGGTGGTTTGCTTTCTGGCAACCGTGGTCTGGTGGGGCACTGCAACCGGCATGCCGGCGCACGACTGGGCCTACAAAATAATGATGGTCACCGGAATTGGCGTTTCGATTCTAAATCTGAATCCCCTGATCAAGCTCGATGGCTACCTCATTTTTTCCGAGTTTGTCCATGAACCTTCGCTGAAGGAAACCAGCACGGCGTATCTCTCCGGCTGGGCGCGGAAAAACATTTTTCGGCTTCCGGCCGAAGTGCCGTATGTTCCGCGGCGTAAACGGTTGTTCTTCGTGATCTACGGGATTCTTTCGGGACTTTACAGTTATAGTCTGCTCTCGTTTTTGATGGTGATTACGTATCACATTTTGCGATCGTTCAATCCAGAGTGGGCATTTATTCCTTCTCTGGCAATTGGGCTGTGGGTATTCAGGTCACGAGTGAAACTTCTGGTGAATTTTATGAAGATGCTTTATCTGGATAAGAAAGAGCGCGTCTGGGCCTGGTTCACGCCGGTGCGAATCGTTGTTCTTGGAACGGTTGCCGCACTGGTTCTCTTCATTCCCATTTGGCCGGACTTCAACCAAGGCCAATTCATCCTGGCTCCTTTGGAGTCCGTGACCCTGCACGCAACAGTCCCCGCAACCGTGGCCAGCGTGTCGGTACGGGAAGGACAAAAGGTCGAGGCAGGAATGGAACTGGCGCGGTTACGAAATCTGGACATCGAGTCGCAAGCAGCGCAAGCGGGTCAGGAGTTGCGGCAGGCGACGGCCCGGGCGACACAGGCAGCGCTGCGCTACACCGACTTCGGGACCGCAGAGCAGGAACGGCAGCATCGCGCGACTGAGAGTCGCGTGATTGAAGATCAACTTTCGGAGTTAAGGGTCGTGAGCCCGATTTCAGGAGTGGTTGTCAGCCCACACGTTTCAGACTTGGTTGGCAGATCGCTGGATGAGGGTGACGTTCTCTTCGAAGTGTCTGACACGGCCGATCTGAAGGCCCTGGTTTATATTCCCGAGTTCGCAATGCACGAAGTCCACCGCGGAGCAAAGGTCCGATTGCTGATTGATGGCCGCATGGCGCCGATCTCCGGCTTGCTTTCTCAACTCGCGCCAGCCTCCGCTCCGATGGGAGGCGGCCTGATCACGAAGGACCAATTACAGGGGATCAATCCACCAAGGTTCTACGTCGGAACGGTACTCGTGAAGAACGACGGCGGGCTTTTGCCGGGCATGACGGGATCCGCAAAGCTGCTTGCTGCAAGACGCAGCCTGGCAGGGTTGAGCTATCGATCAATCAGAGATTTCGTGGGGCGCAAAGTTTGGTAGAACACACCGGCAAAATAACAGGCTGGGTTCTTGGCCCAGCCTGAAACTTTCTCTTTCATGCCCCAACGGCATTCCTTAAGGCGTCGCAAAGCTCCGGTCCGTACAGCCGCTTCGCCAAGTATCTAACCTTGTAGGGGCTTTGCGAGACGCGGCCTTGTGCCAACGACAGCGGTTGGCTTGACCAGCCGCGGGCGGGCGGTTACACGATGCAACGGCGCCATACTCATTTGCTTGGCAAGCTTGGTCGCGGATACCTTGGTGGCCCCCGGCTTGCTCACGGTGACTTTCTTGCTGCTGCGATTGCTGATGAGAGATTTCTTTTCCATTGCCGGCTCCTTGTGATTTTTCTCGACCAGACGCCTTGTCGTAGTGCAGGCAAAGGGCCAAAATAAAGCGGCCACGGCGCGGCCATAAGTACCCGCGATTCATGTACTTACGTCGGGAGTGGCTTGTCAGCCGATCACGCGCGAATTCCGTACGGTTAATAATTAACCAGCCGTAGTCAGTTTTTAACTATCCATGCCAAGCTTGTGTTTGCGGCAAAGATACTTCATCCGCTGGGGATCAACGTGCAGCAGAGCGGCCGCAGCCGATTTTTTTCCCTTGGTACGGTTTAGCGCCGCGGTCACGTAAGCAACTTCGATGCGCTCCATCTCGGCGTCAAAATCCACGCCCTCCTCAGGGATCAGAATTGCCTCCTGACTGGAGGCGCTCGAGTAAAGCAGTTGCTGCGGCAGATGTTCGGCCTTTATGACCGGCGAATCATTCATCAGAACCAACCGCTGCACGACATTCTCGAGTTCGCGAACGTTCCCAGGCCAGGCGTACTCCTCCATAATCTCGAGAGCGTCCGGTTGCAGTTGCTTGAGTGGCTTGTTATTCGCGGTGCAATAAACCCGGAGGAAATGATCGACGAGTATGGCCACATCACCTTCGCGGTCGCGCAGCGGAGGCACAAAGATAGGAACAACGTTTATGCGGTAATAGAGGTCCTCGCGGAAACGGCCTTGCTTGACCAGTTCTTCCAAATCGTCGTTGCTCGCGGCGATCAGGCGGAAGTCAATTTTTTTGGCGGTCCGCCCGCCGATGCGCTGCACCACGTGTTCCTGAAGCACCCGCAGCAGCTTACTCTGCAAACTGTGGTCAAGTGTGGTGATCTCATCCATGAAGAGAGTGCCGCCATGCGCGGATTCGATCAATCCCGGCTTCGCTGTATCGGCACCAGTGAATGCACCGCGTTCGTGGCCGAACAGTTCAGATTCAATCAAACTCTCGGGAATGGCGGAGCAATTCAGGCAAATATAGGGCTTGTTGCGCCGGATGCCGGTCTGCACGATGGCTCCGGCAATGAGTTCCTTTCCGGTTCCGCTCTCGCCCCGGACCACAACCGTAGTGTTGCTGTCTGCAACCGCTCGTACCGCCTGATAAACCCGCTGCATGGCATCACTGCCGCCGATCAGACCGCAGAATGCGCTTTTGCTTTCCGCTTGCTCGACAATCCGGCGGCCTTCAAGTTGCAAGCCGCGCTTTTCAATGGCCCGGGCCAGCACGATCTGCAATTCCTGAAAATCAAGTGGGGCAAGAAAGAACTCGTCGGCACCCAACTCGCTTGATTTCAAAGGCAGGCTGCGGCTGTTGGATCGGGTAATGGCGACCAGCACCAGATCATCCCGGACCTGGCGGATCTCGCCAAGCAGACGCAACGCGTCGGATGAATCCTCGCCCACGCTGTCGAGATCGAGCAGAACGGCACGAATTCCGGGGTCATCGATCGCCGTCTGGATTTGTTTTTCATTTTGCGCAAGGGACGCGGTGAAGCGCGGCGCCAGAAAATGCTGCATATCAGGAAATGCTGAAGTTTCCGCGGTAATGATGGCGATGCGATATTCCGAGCTTGCGTAAGAGGCTTCAGCGTCGCGCACAGGTTCCCCGAAGTTAATTCTGGGTAGCCGGAGATTATAGGAGATGACAGGTTCAATTGGAAGGCAGCAACGCCGCATATACCAGCTCTGGCAACTCATGCAGCCGCCCTGCCATCCATCCCATGATTCAGGAGAACCGATTGACCGATAAGAAAGAAACGGCCCCGGCCCGTCCCATCCAGCGGCGGTTAAGCATTCGGAGTTTGCTGCGTCCTCACGCCGGCGCGCTGGCACTGGGCTTTCTGGCAATCGCGGGAGAGAGTATTGCAAACCTCCTCCAGCCCTGGCCGCTGAAGATCGTACTGGATGATGTCTTGCGCTCGCGCCCGAGCAGCGCCTGGGCCATGCGCATTGTCCATACATTTCTCGGGTCCGACAAATTGGCGCTGTTGAAGTTCGCTTGCGCAGCCGTGCTGGCCATTGCGGTATTCGACGCCATCTGCACCTATGGAGAAAAATATTTGACCACCAGCGTCGGCCAGTGGGTGAGCTATGACCTGAGGCTGAGCATTTATGCGCACATTCAGAGGTTGTCACTGGCATTTCACGATCAGAAACGCACCGGGGACCTGATCAGCCGCGTTACGGACGATATTGAAGCAATACAGAGCTTCATCATGAACGGACTGCTCGGGGTGCTTATCAATGTGATGACGCTGGTAGGAATGATCGCTGTGATGTTCTATTTGAATTGGCAATTCACGTTGATTGCGTTATCGGTCGTGCCCGTGTTGTTTGTGATGGTTTACAGCTACACCCGGCGCATCAAGAAGGCTTCACGGGAGGTGCGCAAAAAGGAAGGCGAGATTACCTCGGTGGTGGAAGAGGTCCTTTCGTCCATCCGGGTGGTCAAAGCCTTTGCCCGCGAAGACTACGAGGTTCGCCGTCTTGAGCAGGAGAGTCTGGAGGCGGTGGATGTAGCGTTGCGTGCCCGGAGCCTGAAGGCCAAGTTGACGCCATTGGTGGGGATCGTGGTCTCAGTGGGGACCGGACTGGTTTTATGGTTCGGCACCAAGCTGGTGTTGACGGGGGCGTTATCTGCTGGAGGTTTGGTGGTCTTCATTCTGTACCTCGGAAAGATGTATAAGCCGATGCAGGAAATTTCCAAGATGACCGACACATATTCGAAGGCTGCGGTCGGGTATGAGCGCATTCAGGAGATTTTGCAAACGACTGTTGATGTGAAAGATGCTCCGAGAGCGCGGCGGGCGCCGAAACTTCACGGAGATATCACGTTTGAGAATGTATCTTTTTCTTACAACGATGAAGCGCCAATCTTGAATGACGTCAGCTTTGAAATCAAAGCTGGACAGGTCTCGGCGCTGGTCGGCCCAACAGGCGCCGGCAAGACCAGCATCATCAGCTTGATCCCGCGATTTTACGATCCAAGCAGTGGAGTCATAAAAATTGACGGAACCGACATAAAGCAATATCAGCAGCGATCTTTGCGCAACCAGATGAGCTTTGTTTTGCAGGAAACGGTGCTGTTTCACGCTCCATTGTGGCAAAACATTGCCTATGGAAAACCAAACTGCACGCGCAACGAAATCATAAAAGCTGCCGAACTCGCCAATGCCAGCGAGTTCATAGACAAGATGCCCGACGCTTACGACACCATGATTGGCGAGCGGGGGATGACGCTCTCCGGCGGGCAGCGCCAGCGGATTGCCATTGCTCGTGCAGTGATTCGCAATACACCGATTCTGATCCTGGATGAGCCGACGTCCGGGCTCGACTCCGCCTCCGAAAAGCTAGTTTTTGAGGCGCTTGACCGCTTGATGGAAGGCAAGACGGTAGTGGTGATCGCGCATCGCCTATCCACCATTCAAAAGGCCGATGTCATTTTCGTGGTCAAAGACGGACAAATTGTCGAGCGCGGCAACCACGATAAATTGATGGACCTGAACGGCGTGTACGCCGAACTGCACAATCTTCAGTTTCAGGAAGTCGGCGCGTTGGAAACCTCATAGATCATTTAATTCTCTGATGCGCGACAAGACGGCCTGACTATAAGCCTCAATCTCGTCCGGCGAGTACCCAGCAGCGCGGAAGGCATCATGGATCTGATCGGGAGATAGCTGCGCCAGCAGCGATCCTATCCATTTCGCGTCCGATCGCGGAATGTGCTTGCCTACCCAACCCATATGCACCTGATGACAGAAAAATATCCATTGAAATTCAAAGAGCGTCGCGATCGGGGGGCGTTTGGGGAAATTCAGATCAATGTAGTCCGAGTGAACGTGCGCGATGAGCCGGGCATGCTGGTAAGCCGGAAGATTCTTTTTTGAGAGTTTATTGGTATAACTCTTTCCCACCGTACCGAAAGCCGTGCCCACGTCGGTCACTTCATAAAGCTTTGGCGAGAAATTTTTTTCGTTCTCAAGAATCGCGTTATTGTCATCCTTCAGGTCCCAGTTGGCGATCAGTCCCATCATGATGCGCAAGCCGTTGAACTCGCGCGTGCCGTAGAAAGGATTGTGACGCCAGTTCCAGTCCCCTTTTTTCTTGTAGTCGTGCGGGGGGCGCTGCAGCCTTACGTCTGAGACTTTCTCGCCGTTGACGAGCTGCCCGCCTCGGTGGAGACTGGAGGGCATATTTTTTACCTGCAACTCATGAAATAGGTAGTTTTCGTTAGCGGCGTAACCGACGGCCCACATCAATCGCGACGCGGCTGTCTCCGGCTTCGCTTCAAGACCCAGTTTGGCTTTCCATTTGTGGTCAGCGCTATCGCGAACGTCGAACTTCGGGTTGGTGCCGCCTTTGTCTTCCTTGACGAATTCGACGGGTAATTCTGGCTGATGATTCTCGCCGCCGACGCCCCAATACAGATTGCGGGCGTGAATGTCACCTGGATCAGTCCAGAGAACTGCGTCCGCCTGGGGCTTTTGAGAGACATCTTGCGCTTGAGCAACATGAGCCATCAGCAGGATGACGAGCAAACCACCGGTCCAAATTCGCATTGAATCTCCTAGAGGGTCACCAGCAAAAGTAGAATCCAAAGTTGCCGGATTCAGAGTTGAGGTTGTACGGAGGCAACTAAATACACAATTTCGGGTACTCAGCACTCGAAGGCGCGAAGCCGCAACTCTGCATCTAAGGCTGCGGAGGCGTGCACACGAGTGAAACTTCTCATTCAGCCCGGAGACGGAGTTGAGCGGTTAGTCAAGGGAATCCGAAAAGCCAAGAAGAGCGTGGAGATCATGATCTTCCGCTTCGACCGGCCGGAGATCGAGCGCGCCCTGATCGATGCGGTAGAGCGCGGATTGTTTGTGCACGCACTGATTGCCTTCACCAACCGTGGCGGCGAGGAGGTCCTCCGCAAGTTGGAAATGCGCTTTCTGGAAAGCGGGATTACGGTGGCGCGCACTGCGGGAGATCTGGTCCGATATCACGGCAAGATGCTGGTAGTAGATCGTAAGGAACTCTATGTTCTTTCGTTCAATTTCACCCATCTGGACATTGATCGCAGCCGGGGATTCGGAATCATTACGCGGAACCAGAAGCTGGTCTCCGAAGCCGTCAAGTTGTTCGAGGCCGACACCAAGCGGCAGTCGTACACCGCTGGATACAACAAGTTTCTCGTCAGTCCGGTGAATGCACGGAAAGAACTCGCGCGCTTCATTAAAGGTGCGAAAAAGGAGCTGATGATCTATGACCCTAAGATCAGCGATCGGGTCATGCTGCGGTTGCTGGATGAACGCAAAAAGGCAGGCGTCGAAGTGCGCGTGATCGGGTCCGTAAGCGGCAAACGTCTGGGCGCATGCGAACTGAAGCGCATGAGGCTGCACACTCGCACAATTATTCGCGATCATTCCAGCGCCTTCATTGGCAGCCAGAGCTTGCGTCAGCTGGAACTCGATGCTCGGCGGGAGATCGGTCTGATACTTCGCGACGCCAGTGTCGTCAAGCAACTGGTGCGCACCTTTGAAGAGGACTGGAGTTCGTCGGCCGCAGAGCAGATGGAGGAACAAGAGCGCGGAGCACAAACGAAGCCTAAAAAGATGGCGAAACAAATTGCAAAATCCATGGCAAAGAAAAGCCGTCTTGCACCGGTCGCAAAGAAAATGGCAAAGGCGCTGGCTGCCGCTGACGTGGATCTCAGCAAGAAGGTCCATGAAACTGTCCGGGAAATTGTTAAGAACGTCGTGGAGGAAACCGCTGAGGATGCCGCCAAGCAAACCGTCAAAGCGGTGGCTGAAGCAGGGTGATGCTCTTTATGAGAGAGACTCGACGAGTGGCAATGTGGGTCTTGGTTCTGTGTTGCACGACGGTGACGGTCGTTGCCCAGAGTGCGACCGCGAATGGCCCCTCTGATGCTCAGACCTCGCTGGACCTGCGGGCCCGAGCTAAGGCGTACCTCGATTTACGTCGGAAAGTCGCTGGAGATGCGCCCAAGCAGAGCAATTCCTCCGGTGTTATTGCAGCGGCGCAAAGCGAGCTGGCAAATAAGATCCGGGTGGCGCGAGCCGGAGTGAAACAGGGCCAAATCTTTACTCCGCGAATCGCAGCTTACGTGCGGAGGCAAATAGCAAAAACGTTCAATGGGCCACACGGCCGTGACATCCGTGCCAGCTTGCGGCGCTCCGAGCCGGTAAACATTCAATTGCAAATCAACCAGAGCTATCCCGGAAACGTGCCGCTGCAGTCGACGCCTGCGAGTCTGTTGCTGAACCTGCCTGAGCTGCCCAAGGGACTGGAGTATCGGCTGTTGGGAAGTGAGCTGGTGCTTCGCGATACTGATGCGAATATTGTGGTCGACTACATTCCCCACGCTCTGCCGACGTAAAAAATCAATGATCACGCCCGGAAAATCTCTTTTCAGCCTGCTCCTGGCCATGGCCATGTCCCACGCCGCCGTGGCGCAAAGACCAGCGGGCCTGGACATTAAGCTGCCCCTGCAGGACAAGTCGGTGCGCTTTGCGGTGATTGGCGACAGTGGCACCGGAAATCAGCAGCAGTACGAAGTAGCGAAAGAAATGGAGATCTACCGCAAAGCGGTCGGCTTCGATTTTGTAATCATGCTGGGCGACAACATCTATGGCGGACACCAGCCACGTGACTTGGCGCAGAAATTTGAGATCCCATACAAGCCCCTACTGGATGCGGGGGTAAAGTTCTATGCTTCTCTCGGAAATCACGACGATCCTGACATTGAGCGCCTTTATAAGCCCTTCAACATGGGCGGCCAGCGTTATTACTCTTTCAAGAAGGGCGACGTTCAGTTTTTCGCTCTCGACAGCGCGTACATGGACACGCGGCAGCTGGCGTGGGTGGAACAGAACCTGAGGTCATCAAGCGCGCGCTGGAAAATCTGCTACATGCATCATCCTCTTTATAACGATGGGAAGATGCACGGCGCGGACCTCGACCTGCGCAATCAGCTCGGTCCGCTTCTCAAGGACTATGGGGTGGACGTAGTCTTTTCTGGACACGAGCATGCCTACGAACGGATCAAGCCCGAGGGTGGAATCTACTACTTCATTCTGGGGAACTCAGGCAAGCTGGAGCGGAACGACTTTCACCGCTCGGCGGAGATGGCCAAGAGCTTCGACCGTGATCGCACTTTCATGCTGGTAGAGATTGCGGGCGATACTCTGTACTTTCAAACTATCGCCCGTTCGGGCGAGACCGTGGACTCAGGCCAGATCACACGCCCGCAAACGAACAGCAGCACTCAAACCGCTGGGCACTAACAATTCCCCGCTCAGGAAGCCCGTACATACGTACTGTAGCTCTCATCGTCAATGCTCATAAACGGACGCATGATGACGGTGGTGCCCTGCGCTGACGTTACCAGCCAGTCTCCTTTGGGATTGTTCGCCGCCTGGGCCTGGAGCAAGTCTGTCCGTTTGAAATCAGGCTGCGTATCAGCCAAGGCGAACAGGACTAGCGGGCCGCGCATAAGCGCTACCAGATTTGGATGTTGCGGATCTACCGCTTCGAGGCGCAACGACATTGGCAGTTCGAGCCGAATCCTGTCGCCATTCTTCCACTCGCGTTTCACAGCCACAAACTCGCCGCGGCGAGCCTGCACTTCCACACGCTGACCATTGAGCGAAATGATGGGTTCACGCGCAATCCAGTCCGGAATGCGTAAATAAATTGTGTGTTCCTGTGGCCGACTGGCGGAGACACGGATTTCGACCTGATCGTTGTAAGGATAAGCTGTCGACTGCTGCAGCTGGAAACGTGAGCTACCGAATTCGTAGCTAAGCGTTGAAGGCACGTACAGATTTACGTATATGCCATCATCCGCGCGAAGATACACGCTTACGTGATAATCGGCAGCCACCTGTGGCAGCGTGCCCGAACAGCATGGCCACTTATCGCGGTGATAGCCCTTCCTCCCTGTCGTTCCGTAATCGGAGTAATAGAAGGACCAGCCCTCAGGCTGAATCTGCTTGGCCCCAAGAATCGTGTTGTAAAGGACCCTTTCCATGCTGTCGCCGTATCGGGCATTTTTTGTGACGCGCAGAAGATAGCGCGTGATTTTAAAGTGCGCGTAAGCGCCGCAGGGAGTTTCAAAGCTGGCATGAGTTTTGCCGAGGCTCTCGCCAAGCAGCCCCTTATCCGGTTCGACGAAAGCCTCGTTCGGCCCCCAGCCTCCGGTGGCGAAGCCCTGCGCGGAAACCATATCGAAGCCATTCTTTGCTGCCAGCAGATGTTTCTGGCTTCCCATCACCAGATATGCCTGCATGGCCGAGCTGAACGCATTCATATGACTGTAAGCGTGTTCGCCGGGGAGAACATTTCTGCCTTCGGATAATGGCCCGAAATATGAGTCGTCCTCAAGGAAGCGAACCGCGAGGTCGCGATAAAAATCCTTGCCGCTTCGCTCATACGCGAGAAACAGATTTTCCGGCAGAGTGTAGCTTTCGTCCCAGGCGAATGACTCATCACTGTGTGGCAGTGCCCGCTGCTCAGCGCGCGACAAAGCTTTCGGAGGCAGATGCGTCATTGCACCACGGGTGAGCTTTTCATGGACCGTCATCGCCATGGGATCATGGGCAAACTCATGGGCGTCAATTAAGCCGCAGGAAAGCTTGTCGTAGGTGTACGCGGGCAAACGATAGCCGGCAAGAAAAGACGCTTTTTCGTCTAGAGTTTCGGCGTAGCCCTTCACCAGGCGGCTGACTTTTTCCCGTGTCGGTTCCGAGCCAGTTGCAGCGTACGCCCGCGCCAAGCCAGAAACGTATTGCCCGAAGCTGTGGCCTGGAACAAAGCCGCGAAAATCATTTTTTGCGAGGTCGAAGCCTTCCAGGTCATACCACCCGCCCATGTCCTCGCCCGGAGCGGGCAGACCGGCCTTCTGACGAAAAACTTTCAATAGGCGGTCATCGTCGAGATGCAGAAAGAGCGAATGATGATCGTCGAACTGGCGCTTCATGGGCCCGTCGAGTAGACGGGTGCTGCCGTACGGGAAAGTTGCCAGCGGGGCGCTGTTGGCGGAGTTGGTGGGTTGTTCACCCCAGATCGGTAAAGCTGATTTTGCGCCAACTAGAACCGCCGCAGCAGAGGTAATCTGGACGAATGATCTGCGGGTAACATTGCGCGACATGAAAATCTCCAGAGGCTAAATGGATCGGCGAATGTGGCGATCATTTTAAACCTTTAGCCACGTACGCCTGCGACAATGTCCTGACGTAAACGTATGCATAAGCGCTGCCATCAGAAGAGAAGTGCGGCGGCGCCACGCCGCTGATTCCGCCCGACAGTCCGGAGCCAAATTCCTTCCAGAATTCGGTTTTGCCCGTCGTCGTATTGACCTTTAAAAGCTTCACACTTTTTTGGCCGAGCTGGCTCGTTACCGCGTAGATTGAGGAGCCGTCTGGCGTCCAGCCCGTAACATTGAACTTTGGCGGTAGGCCCGGAACCAGCTGCAACGTGTTGCCGTCGAGCGACCAGATTCCGACTCTGCCGTCCGGTCCGCGCATAATTACTTTTTTCCCGTCCGGCGAAATCAATGTGCCCGTTGTGCCTTCCGGTGTGAGGGGCTTGGATGATCCGGTGCTCGTGTCAATCAGATAATCGCGGCCTCCATGTCCAGGTTCGATTCCGGCTGCGAGCAGGTGCCTCCCGTCAGGCATGAACTGAGCCCCGGTGTAGGTGATCGAGTCGTGAGTCAACTGCCGCGCCTCGCCCGCGCCCGTAGGCACAAGGCTCAAAGGACCGCCGCGAGATGGCTGAGTCAAAACCCACTTGTCATCCGGCGAAATCGCGAGACCCTGCCCGTCGCTGATGCGCACTGGAGGGGAACCATCCGTATCACGCAAAAAGACGGTGTAATTAGGACCGCCACCGTCGGCTTCCTCAGTGAAAAGGACCTTCTTGCCATCGTTGCTGATACTCATATCGGTTGACCACCCAAGCCAACCAAGCTCGCGCTCCTCCTTCGATCCTGGCGGGACGCCTGAGATGCTAATCCGCTGCTGCTGAGAAACCACCAGCACAACGCCATCCCGAATATCTTCGGTCCACATTCCACCGGGGACGTTCGCAATCGTGCGCACCCTGCCATCAAGGGTTGCCCCGCGCAGGTTGTCAGACGCGCCTGAATTTGAGGCGGAAAACCACACTTCATCGCCAGAAGGTGACCACAGAATGCCTTCGACGGACGTCCAGCCGGATGACAGCTTTCGTTCGTGACCGTCCATTCCGATGACCGCGACAGAGCCCTGATCGTCCCCATTAGGATTTTCATGGTCCACAATCGCTACCCATTTTCCATCGGATGAAATCTTGGGCGTGCTGATCCAGTTAATGCTGTCGAACAAGACTTTGCCGATTGGGTACTCCAGGCGCCAGTGGCGGGTCTCAGGAACGAATACCGTCGCAGCCATCTTCTCGCCATCGGCCGACCAATCGACGTCGCCGACGCTCTCCAGTACTTCGCGCGGCGTGCCTCCGCTAAGCGGCAGGCGGGCTAGCGTGCCAATTCGAGCGTATCCGCCCATATTGATGGTGTTCAGCCGGATGGCAAGCTCGCCGTTTTTTGAAATGGCAAGCAGATCAGCATCGCTGATCCCCAATGGCCGAGAACCGTTGTCGTCGGTACGGGCAAGGTAAATCTGATTCTTGTTGTTCTCCCAGACAGCGTTGTAAACGATGGTACCGTCGGGCGCGAAACGGGCGTTGATAATTTGCCCGGTACGGAACGTGATTTGCTGATATTCGGCCGGGGGTCCGGGAGGCTTGCTGTGACCCAACCACCAGCCAACGCCAACCAGCGCCGCCGCCAGCACGACAGCGCCAGCAATTTGCAAAGTCTTGCGGCGCGAGTCGGCACGAATCTCCTCACGCACAACTGTCGGCAATGAGCCTGACTTCGGCGTGACCGAAACCTCGGTCAGCACTTCGAGATCGAAAGCCAGATCACGAGCGGACTGAAACCGCTGTCCGGGATTCTTCTCCAGGCAGTGACGCACGATCCGTTCGAGTCCGGGAGGTACATTACGCGCAGTTTCCGAAAGCTCCGACGGATCTTCTTTCAGGATCGCACTCATGGTGTCAGCCGCGGTTTCGCCGTGGAAGGCACGCTTGCCTGAGATCATCTCGTAAAGTATCGCGCCAAAGGCGAACAGGTCAGAACGCGCGTCGGCAGCCTTGCCGCGTACCTGTTCAGGGGACATATAACCAACGGTGCCCATTACCAGGCCGGGTTCGGTCACTGCTTGTACCGT
>DATJHT010000153.1:0-8244 GCA_035493765.1 Terriglobales bacterium | reverse complement strand
CCGGACTTCAGCTTGTTGCGGAGATTGACGATGCGGGTGATGTCTACTTCGAACATCGCATGCACATGCGCGCTGGTACGGCGCGACTCGATCATGCGTTGCGCGATGATGCGGCGCATATTCGTCAGCGGAACCAGGTCGCCGGGAATGGCGGCGGGGGTTGGGCGCGGCGCCGGCGCAGCAGGGGCTTCGATTGTGGAGGGCCGGGCGGCCTGCGAGGATGGGGCCTGAACGGACGAGGCTCCCCCTCTCGGTTCCGATTCGATAAAGGCCAATATGTCCTGCTTCGTAATTCTCCCGCCGAGTCCGGTGCCTTCGACGTGAGATAAATCCACATTGTGCTCGCGTGCAATTTTGCGAACCAGCGGAGACGAACGTGCGTGCTCGTCTTCGTCATGCCTGGCAGCCGCCGGTGTGGCCGGCGGCGCGGCGGAGGTGCTCCCGTCCGGCTGAGGCGATGAAGCATGCGGCTGAGGCTTGGCAGGCGCAGTCGCATTAGGAACAGCAGGGGCTGCTTTCTTCTCTGGAGCTTTCGAGGCGGTAGCGCCCTCGCCATCTGCCGAGATTGTGCCCACGACTGTGTTCACCTGTACCGTGGTGCCCTCGGTGACTTTGATTTCCTGCAACACGCCGGAGGCGGGCGCCGGAATCTCGGCGTCAACTTTGTCAGTGGAAATCTCAAACAGCGGCTCGTCCCGCTGGATCTTGTCGCCGGGCTTTTTCAGCCACTTGGTGATCGTCCCTTCAACAATGGACTCACCCATCTGCGGCATTACGATATCGGTAGCCATAATTCCTCTTTTTCGCCAGAGCCCAGGGTGGACCGCCGGCTTGGACGCAACCTGCCATTATAACGAAGGGACTGCCGGGTGAACTCTGGGCGGCCGAAACCAAGCGGACGCATGCAGACTGATTACTGTGCTGACTGCTGAGGGGGCGAAGCTATTCTCCGTGCCCCATGTGCTCGTGCTCATCCCCATGATGCTCCTGCGGCGCAACGCCATAGGTTTTTTTGCAATAATCCTGCACCGCGGGAGGAAGCTTGTCCATGCGCGAAAGAAATGCCGTGACCTTCCAGATGTCCTGGTCGCTCAGCACCTTGTTCCAGGCAGGCATTCCGGTATAACGAACACCCGTACTGATAGCGTAGTGGATGTGCCATTCCGGGTCGTCCATGGGGTCGAGCACTACTTGTGGCGGGGGTGGGTAAAGCGAATGCTCAAGAGCGCTGGGCTTGTAGTCGAGATCCCCATGGCATAGCGCGCAGTTCATGCTGTAAACCTTGATGCCGTCGATCAGGTTCTCATCTGTCACCGGCAGGGGGTTAGCAAGGCGCGGCGCATGGCGTTCCATTGAGGCATCGAGCGCATTGGATGCAATCTTGGTTTCAAAGGCCGGAGGCGTGGCATCGGCGTTCGTCGGCATCAGTCCGAATTCGGCAATGACAAGCCCGATTACAAATGCGACAACAATCGTGACGATGATTCCGAGTATGAAAAAGCGCATTGTCGTCCCCTCTCAGGACAGAGAGTTACCACCACGAATTGGGTTACATCCAGGTAACCGTAACGGCACACAATTTATTCCCCGGCGCTGACTAATAGCTTTTCAGCCAGCGGGCCTTTTCTACCACGTCGCGCAACTGCGGCAGGAAATGCTCCTCCTGCGGCGGCGAAAAAGGCACCGCACTGTCGAGGGCGGTAATCCGAACAATCGGACCATCGAGATCATCGAATGCTTCTTCGTTGATGATGGCGGCAATTTCGCCGCCGATGCCTCCGGTCTTCGTGTCCTCGTGCAGAATGATGGCTTTGTTGGTCTTTCGAACGGTCCGCAAAATCGCATCAGTATCAAGCGGCGCGAGCGTACGCAGGTCGATAATTTCGAGTTCGATCCCCTCTTTCGAAAGCAGTTCGGCGGCTTCGAGCGCGGTATGCACCATCGCGGCGTAGGTAATTACACTGACATCGCGGCCTTCGCGGGCCATGCGAGCTTTGCCGAGCGGCACGACGTAGTCATCCTCCGGCACTTCTTCCTTGATGCGGCGGTAAAGATACTTGTGTTCGAAAAACACGACCGGATTGTTGTCCCGAATGGAAGCCTTGATGAGGCCCTTCGCGTCATATGGCGTCGCCGGACAAACCACTTTCAGCCCAGGATTGTGCACAAACCACATTTCCGGATTTTGCGAGTGAAACGGGCCGCCATGCACTCCGCCGCCACTCGGCCCGCGGAGGACCAACGGCGCCGGCGCGCCCCATAAATAGTGCGTCTTTGCCACCATGTTGCTGATCTGGTTCATGGCGCAGGCGATGAAGTCCATGAACTGAAATTCAGCTACCGGCCGCATACCGGTGAGAGACGCCCCAAATGCAGATCCGACGATCGCGGACTCGGCTATGGGTGTGTCGATTACACGCTCCGGCCCGAAGCGGTTTATAAAACCGTCGGTGATTTTGAACGCGCCCCCGTAGATACCGATGTCCTCACCGATGCAGAAGACGGTTGGATCGCGCTCCATTTCTTCCCAAATTCCCTGGCGAATGGCTTCGAGGTAGGTCAGCTGTGGCATGACGGAAAAGTTTACTACTTTCCCGGGTACGAGGATGTAAGCGCGACGTCATAAATCTGCACTGACCAAAGACCCATTTGCGTCTTTCCGCCGGGGCAACTATATTCTCTGGCTTGGAGGGTTCCCACTTTGCGTCATCTGATCAATTGGATCTTGAGCGCGCTTGCGGTCTGGGTGGTAGCCCACCTGATCAGGGGATTTCATGTAAGTGGCGCGGCCGCCGCTCTCATTGCGGCGCTGGTCATCGGATTGGTGAATGCCACGCTGGGCCTGGTTCTAAAAGTGGTAACGTTTCCACTAACCATTCTTACGCTGGGAATTTTCTGGCTGGTCATTAATGCCCTGATGCTTGAGCTGGCATCCGCGATTCTAGCTCCGGCGTTCAGGGTCGATAACTTTTTCGCAGCATTCTGGGGCGCGATTATTCTGAGCCTGGTGAACATGCTCTTCCGCTGGCTCGCTGGCACCGCCCGCCGCGATACTTAACCCGAAAGTCATCAGGCTTCGCGATTTTTCCGTTGACTTACGTCGCCCACTTCACGCTAGACTCATAGCAACAGATTCCCCATCTGTAGTTTCGCGTTGGAGTGCTGGGAAATGAATCATATGATTCTGTCGCTTGTAGTCCAACTCTCGCTTGCATTCGGAGTGGCTGGACTGCTTTGGCCGGAAAAACTGGTCGCCGTTTTTGACGTGCTGATGTTTCCCTGGCCCGCCACCCATCGCTTGGTTCGAGCCAATGCCTGGGGAGCAATCCTGCTCTCTGGCCTGTTATTTCTCAGTTTGATCGCCCGGCACTGAAGATCGTTTTCTGTGATGCCTGATCCTCTGGTAGATGTCGGGCCAGAATTCGTCTTCCAGACCGCCCAGACTCCCGTAGAGCAGTGAGATTCCGGCTCGGCTCATGGTCAATTCAAACCCTCGGTCTGCCTCTGGATAATATGCGTTCGAGATACTGCCTGCTGTAACCGCGCCCAACGCGTTTGACCACGCGAAGGTACGGCCACCTGCATCTTTGTGGCTGATGAATTCCTGGCTGAGCGCATATCCTAGACGGTGCTTGAATGATCCCTTTCCGAGTCGGTAATACCTTGGGTCTTCATGGAGCAACGCGGGATAGACATAATTGGTAAAAAAACCGCTTGAAACCTCATCGGTAAGAGCCGCGCCATAGCGCTTCCCATATCCCGCCGCGCCCTGGCCATATTCAGGAAATGAATCTTGCGCCTGGCTGATGCCAGCCTGCAAGCCAACAATCGTGAACTCCGCCGGGTCAAATGCAGATTTATAAAAGAGACGGAACTTCTGCTTCGGTGTGAGCGGGGTTGGGTTCTTGACGTTTGTAACCCCGAACTGCGGCAATACCCCTAGTACGCGTTGCGATTTTTCCGGCTTATTGGCTCGTTTCTCTTCAGGCGTGGGATTCGGGGACTTTGCCGCCGGTGATTGCTGCGCGAAAACCATTAACGGAATAATACAAATGAAGATCGCCACTACACCGACGCGCATACAGCTCCATTCGCTGACTTAAGTTTCTGCAACTTTATACTTTTTTTATAATGGATGCAGCTTCGTTGCTTGTGATATTTGACCGCAGATTGCCAACACGGTTAGTTTGAAGTGATGAAACGGCTTGGAATCCTGCTGTCCGGGCGAGGCTCGAACTTTGAGGCAATCGCCCGCAATGTCGCTTCCGGAAAAATCGCGAACACCTGCATCGAGATTGTAATTTCAAACCGGACGGACGCGGGAGGCATAGAAACAGCCAAACGGCTTGGCCTGGATACGCTGATCATCCCCTCGAAAGGCAAGGAGCGTGAAGCCCACGACCGCGAAGTGGTTGCCGCGCTGCAACAACACAAAGTTGATCTCATCTGCCTCGCCGGATACATGCGCCTGCTCTCGCCCTGGTTCGTAAGACAGTTCCCTCAGCGCATATTGAACATTCACCCTTCGCTGCTACCCGCGTTTCCTGGACTGGAAGCGCAGGAACAGGCGTTCGCCTACGGAGTGAAAGTCGCCGGTTGCACCGTGCATTTTGTAGATGAAGAACTCGACCACGGCGCGATCATCATTCAGAAAGCCGTACCGGTGCTTGATTCCGATGACGAGCACGCGCTGGCGGCGAAAATTCTGGAGCAGGAGCATGCGGCCTACAGCGAGGCAATCAACCTCATCCTGCATCGGGAATGGAAGCTGGCGGGAAGGCGATTTGTACAAACGCAGAAGTCGGAGTGAAGAGGCATCAGCTGTTGCAAGTACGGTGCTTTTTAACTTTTACTTCTGCATTCTGACTTCTTCCTTCTGCATTCCTTATAATGCTTGAACCATGCCCACCTTCGCAGCTGTTGACGAACAACTGACCTATATCAAGAAGGGCTCTTCAGAAATTGTGAAAGAGTCCGAACTGCGCGAAAAGCTTGCGAAGTCAGCTGCTTCTGGCAAGCCGCTGCGCGTGAAAGCGGGTTTTGACCCAACAGCGCCCGATCTGCACCTCGGCCACACCGTCCTGCTCCGCAAGTTGAAGCATTTTCAGGATCTCGGTCACACCGTCATTTTTTTGATCGGCGACTTCACCGGCATGATCGGCGATCCCACCGGGCGATCGGCCACGCGGCCTCCCCTCAGCGCCGAGGAACTCATGCGCAACGCTAAGACTTATATGGAGCAGGTGTACAAAATCCTGTCGCCGCGAACCACGGAAGTGCGATTCAACAACGAGTGGTTCGAGAAGATGAAATCGGCGGACTGGATCAAGCTCGCGGCGAAAACCACCGTTTCGCAAATGCTGGAGCGCGAAGATTTTCATAAGCGATTCAAGGAAGAGAAGCCAATTGCCCTGCATGAACTGCTGTATCCGCTGGCCCAGGGTTATGACTCGGTCATGCTGAAGGCCGACGTCGAACTCGGCGGCACCGACCAGAAATTTAATTTGCTGATTGGCCGCGATCTGCAACGCGCCTTCGGACAGGAGTCGCAAGTCGTTCTGACCATGCCGATCCTCGAAGGCCTCGATGGCGTGCAGAAAATGTCTAAGTCGTACGGTAATGCAATCGGAATCAAGGAAGCGCCGCTCGAAATGTACGGCAAGATCATGTCGATTTCCGACGCGATGATGTGGCGCTATTACGAGTTGCTGACCGATGTACAGATGGCCGATATCGAGCGCATGCAGAGTGAGATCCATCCCATGCAGGCGAAGAAAGACCTGGCTGCGCGCATTGTGAAAGATTTTCACTCCCCGGATGCCGCGGCGAAAGCAACGGAGGACTGGGCCAAGCAGTTCCAGAAGGGCGGAGTGCCGGACGAAGTTGAAGAAGCAGAAATCGAACTCTCCGACCCAAAAGTCCGCATCGATAAGCTGCTCGCGCGTGTGGGACTTGCTGAATCGGTGAGCGACGCCGTTCGGAAACTCAAGCAAGGCTCGGTAAAGGTAAACGGAGAAACAATCAGCGACCCCACGACTACAGTCGATCTCTCCGCCGACGTGCTGTTGCAGATTGGGCGAAAAATAAAGAGAGTGCGGGCAAAGATTACGGGCGGGACAGACGCGGCCAGCTAGCTCTGGCAGAGCACGTTACTACGCGTTAAAACTTGGTAAACATCTATGCGCCATCAGCTGTCTGTGTTTTAATGCCAGCGCATGCGCGCCGCTGCGATTCTTGGGCCAGGGAGTGTCGCCAAATCACTTGCCACCTTCCAGCGTCTAACCGGGGCTGAGTGGACATCGCTCATTGAACAGGCCGATGTTGCCGTCATCTTCGGCGGCGACGGAACTGTCCACCGCCACTTATCCGAGCTTGTCCAGTTGGAAGTCCCTCTCCTGGTTGTTCCTTGCGGAAGCGGAAATGATTTCGCGCGCGCGCTGAAGGTTCGCAATGTTCGCGACGCGGCCCATGCATGGAAAAAGTTTGCAGCGACCGGGAACGCACGACCAGTCGATCTCGGAGTGATATCTGCACTTCGCGTCCCGAATGGGACGAAGCCTCAAAATGCAGCCCAGCCTTTCAGCGGAGCTGAAACCGTCCCTTTTTCGGTCGTTCCTGACCCGCGAGTATTAAGAGCGGCTGAAGTTGTACCCGTACGCACCGGCGTTAAAATCCGAACCCCGGCCTCAACAGCGGTTGAAGTTTTGCCGTTTCCCGGCGATAACGTAGCCAGCGAGACTCTGCTTGGCGAATCAGCAGAAGCAATCTCGCCACACGAACATTACTTCTGCTGCGTTGCCGGGGTTGGCATTGACACTGAAATCGCCCGCCGTGCGAATGCCCTTCCCCAATGGCTCCGCGCTCGCGGCGGATACGCGCTTAGCGCGCCCGGGCGGTTCATTCGCTTTGCGCCATTTCCGATGAAGGTCTCGTGCAATGGCGCTGGCGCAGGCTCCTTTCAACCCACAATTCTGGCCTCATTAGCCAACGCCCCCGCCTATGGCGGAGGCATGAAGATCGCTCCTAATGCCAAGCTCGACGACGGTAAGCTTGACCTCTGCGTGGTCCGCGGCATGAATGCCCTCAAGCTGTTCTGCCTTTTTCCCACCGTCTATTTCGGCCGCCATCTCGGCTTCAAAGAAGTTGAATACGAGCAAATTGATTGCGTTCGTGTCGAAACCGAGTTCCCCCTCGACGTTTTTGCCGACGGCGAGTACGTCTGCCAGACCCCCGTCGAATTCCGAGTGGCCCGCGGCGCCCTAAACGTGATCACGGCGGATTGACGCAAGCCTGCTCTGCCGGTGCTAAACTACTGCAATCTTTATGGCTGACAATGGGCGTACCCGCATCTGGCTGTGGATCCTGATTGGAGGAGGTGCATTCTTCCTCTTTGTGCTGGCCGTGTTTACTCTCGTCTTACTCGCGATGCACGCGGGCGGACAGCAGGCTGGCATTCACGCCTTCGGTGACAAGATTGGGGTTGTCGATCTCGACGGCGTCATCATGGATCCGAACGAAATGGTCGAAGACCTGCGCCGGTTCAATGACGACGATTCCATCAAGGCCATCATCATTCACGTGAATTCGCCGGGCGGCGGCGTGGCTGCGTCCGAAGAAATTTATCGCGAAGTGAAACGCATTCACGACAAAAACAACAAGCCAATCGTTTCTTCGATCCAGACCGTCGGCGCCAGCGGCGCATACTACGTTTCTTCCGCGACCAACAAGATTTACGCTGACAGCGGCAGCGTTGTCGGCTCAATCGGGGTGATCGCCGAATGGGTCAACTATGGCGATCTTATGCGATGGGCAAAGCTTAAGCCTGAAGTGCTCAAAGTGGGCCAATTCAAGGATACCGGCGATCCCACGCGCGAGCTTACCCCCGCCGAACGCCAATACATGCAGGGTTTGATCGACAACATGTACGGCCAATTTGTAAAGGCGGTAGCGGACGGCCGTCACGCCAAAGTCGATGATATTAAAGGAATTGCCGACGGACGCGTCTGGACCGGTCAACAGGCACTGGATCTGCATTTGATCGATCAGGTTGCGGACTTTCGCTCCGCCGTGCTCGACACTGCAAAGTCAGTCGGGATCAGCGGCGAGCCCGTGCTGGTTCATCCCGAGAGAGCGCGTAAGTCACTGATGGACCTGCTGTTCGGGGATGCAACACCATATCTTCCTACGAAAGAAAAGCTTCTCGATCAGGAGGTTGGGTTCTATTATCTGTGGAAGTAGGCCGTC